>NZ_JAESMI010000053.1:0-16136 GCF_017893095.1 Staphylococcus sp. GDX8P80P
TGCCTTTTCTTCATCTGTAGCGTTTGGAGTTCTATCTATTTCAGATTTCTTCACATTTGCTTGATCTATTATTGCTTGTCTAGCAAGATTCTTTTTAACAGCGTTAACTTGTACATCATTGATTTTGTTAACTGCATTCTCTTTTGCAGTCGTAACATCAGTATTATGCACACCTCGCTCTATATTCAATCGTGCTTGATTAGCAATTTCATCAATTTTTGCTTTCGCTTCATTTTTTTCTTCAATTGTTGCATTATTATCGTTATCAATTATGGACTTTTTAGAAGCAATAGCCCTTTCTAATTCTTGTTTCATATTATTTCTATGAACTGAGTTTGGTGCAATTTGGCTAATATGATTAGTATTTGTAGTTTCAGCTGTTTCAACTAATTGGTTAGTTGTAGCATTTCTCACATCATTTATCGCATTAATGAGCGCTTCATTGACACTTGTTTTGGCTGTTTCTCTTTCTTCAAATGTTGCATTTGTATCATTTTCAATTGCAACAAGTTTTTCATTAGCTTTATCTTGTAACGCTTGTATCGCTTGTTGCTTAATTGTTGGAATAACATCTATAGGATTAATATCAACAACCGCTTGATTCTTTCTTTCTGAAATTTCATTAGTATTAGATGCGTTTTCAATATCTCTATTTTTTTCATCCAATGTTGCTTTTAAGAGTGTTAAAGCAGTATCTTTTTCTTCTCTAGTCGCATCATTATTATTATTAATTGCTGCTTTACGTGACTCTGCAACTTGATCTATATCTAGTTTTGCTCTCTCTTTATCCAATTTTAAAGTTAAATCATTTATAGTTGCTTGATTTTTTCTTTCACTTATAGGCGTATCATCATTTTCATTTAAAATTTGACGTGATGCATTGAGTACATTTTGCATTGATGACCAAGCTTCTTGTGAATAGTCATTTTGGTTTAAATGCTCTATTTGCGCAGATATTTCATTGAATTTTTCTTGTAAAGCCGTTTTATACATTTCGACAGTAACAGATTGTGTTTGAACAATAACATTGCCTTTTCTTTGATCAGATTCGGTTTTAATATATTCGTTATTACCACCATATCTAAAATAATTATCGTCAGCATTCAAACCAAAATCACGACTTCCATTTCTTCTATTCATATTTATACCATCTGTAGCATAAACTAATGTTGCATCAAAATCTTTTTTAATAGGTTCTGAAGTCGGTAATGAAACAGTATAAGTAATGTTTTTAATAGTTCCTGGCTCTATTCTATCTACATTTAATGTTAACAATCTATTAGAAGTATTATAATTTGCTCTAGCGTTTTGAGCTGAAATGAATTGAGCTCCCTCAGGTAAGGTCACTTTAAATTGTGTTTTATTTGAACGGGAATGCCCCTTATTTTCAAGTGTGACATTTAATGTAGCATTCACAGTTGATGTATTAGCTGATGGGGATGTAACTTTATATTGTGTTTCAGTAGTAGTTGCTTTTAAGTAAGCACCACTATTAACTTTCACATCTGCTAATCCACTTCCACCAAAATTATTATTACCTTTTAAAATTCTACCGCCATTTGCACTTTCATAACTTCTTTTTTCAAAGGTTTCAAACATAAATCTTAATCTCGATATATTGTTAGGCACATTAAATACACCTGTAAATAAACCAAATGATTTACCTGCTGTATTTGGTCTACCTGCGTAAAGTAAATCTGTAGGATTATTCGCATCATATATAGAAACTTTAACACCATTGATACCTTGCGTATTACCCATTGAAGTACCCATGAAGTTGAGTTGAACTTCTGATCCTGGCGTAACATCTATATCTTGGTATATTGGACCAACTGTTTTATCTGCTGCTACCCCACTAACATTACTTGGGTATTTCGATAATACTGCGGCAATTTTATTTTTAGTTTTGTCAAAAATATAGGGATTATATGGTGGTAATGCTTTAGGCCCCCATATAAGTGGTATTTCTGTTTGATCATTATCTTTAACATGCCATCCTGTAATCTTACTTGCCTGGTTCAATTCAGACACAGTTTGATTAGTAGGTATGACTGCCCCGTTAGACGTATCAGTAAACGTTCCATTAATAATTTGGCCAGAATTTGTTTCATTTAAACTCATCTGATCTTGATTATTATTTGGAACAATTGTGTCAGTAGAACGTTTAGTTCTTTTATGTACTGATTGATTTTCATTTGGATTAATATGGTTACCTTCATTTGTTGAAAGATTTTTAGTAGTTGGATTTGCATTATCAGAAACTGTTCTTTGATGATTATCAAAAGATAAGTCATTTGTTTTTTGCTTATCTATATTTTGAGGTGCATTTAGATTTTCTACTTTAGATTTAATTTCACTATTATTCTTTTGAGTAGTTACTAAATTGTTAACAGTTACATTACTATTATTTTCATAATCTATGTATTTATCATTATTATTTATTGATTTATCAATGGTTTGAGATTTAACATTTTGTGAGGTAGTTTGCGAAGAATTACTTTCTTCCTCTTGAGTTGCTGCATGACCTGGGTGTGATAAGAAAGTCAGTGTAGCTATAACAGTGGAAAATATTCCTACACTAAATTTACGAATACTAAATTTCTGTTTTTTAAAAAGATTCATTATTGTCCTCCTTGATGTTCTTGTCTTGTTGTAATAGTAATAATGCATAGTTATGAGTGTTGCTATTAAATTGTATTATATGATTTTATGCAATTAGTATCATACTTTTTTATAATATCATCAATCATCTGAAATAACCACAATAAATTTTTATTTGAATAAGATTTTTATAGAGTATAAAGCTTTTTAAAATTATATATTTAATCATTACATGTTATTTACAATTATTCACTTTAAATAAAACAGACCCCACAAATATATGAGGTCTGCTTACACTTGATAATTATTGTTTATTTATTATCTTCATTTCTCTTGCGGTTTTTAAAGAATAAGAATAATCCACTAATTAATGCTATACCAGCTAACGGTGATTGATGTTGACTATCTATACCAGTATTTGGTAATGTCTTAGTCTTTTTGTTAGTGCTAGATTGAGTATCAGATTGCTCTCCAGAATTTTTAATGAAGCTTCTTACCTTACCACTATCATTACGATTTAATAGGTCATTTTTAACTTTTGAAACTTCTGGGTTTACCTTTTCTATATCTTCAATCGCTTTATTTGCAATTGAATCAACGTCATTATTATTTATATCTTTATTCAATTTTTCTAAAGCATTTTTAACGATTTCATCAATCACATTTTTCGCTTTATTTCTTTGTTCGTCTGTTAGGCCATTTAAATTATCAATTTTATTTTTTTGTTTTCTCGCTTCTTCTAAAATATTCTTTTTAGCTTGAGGTTTTTTAACAATTTTGATTTTAACTTCTTTTATTTTAGAAGTGAAATTAACTTGAACTTTATCAACATCGTCATTAGTTTTTGCATTATCTATTGCTCTATTAGCCTTATCAACTATTTTATCAACCTCTGCTTTTGCTGCATCTTTTTCTTCTTTAGTTGCATTGTGATTTTTATCGATTTCGTCTTTCTTAGCTTTTGCTAGATCTAAAAGTGCTTGTTTCGCAACAGTTTTCTTAGTAGTATCTGGTTGAATTTTTTTAATAATATCGCTACTACTATTTTTGGCATGATCTACTTCGTCGTTTGTAGTTCCTTGAACTATATTATCTTTTGCTTTTTTAGCTTCTTCGTCGACTTTAGCTTTTGCAGTGTCTTTTTCTTCTTGAGTTGCATTGTGATTTTTGTCGATTTCGGCTTTCTTAGCACGTACTAATTCATCGATTGCTTTTTTAGCTTCGTCTTTTTTCACTACTTCAACTACAACACTATTAATGCCATTTGTTCCGTTATTTTTAACCTGATCAACATCACTATTTGTAGTAGCTTGATCTATTTCTTTTTTAGCTTTAGTGACTTCTTCATCTACTTTAGCTTTTGCTGCATCTTTCTCTTCTTTTGTTGCATTTGGTGTTTGATCAATTAACTCTTTTTTAGCTTTAGCTACTTCATCTATAGCATTTTTAGCTTCAGGTTTTTTAACTGTTTCAGGTTCAATTGGTGTTATAGCTGTCTGGCCGTTATTTTTTGCTTGGTCAACTCCGTCGTTATTTGTTGCTTGATCTATAGCACTCTTAGCTTTAGTAACTTCTTCATCTACTTTTGTTTTTGCTACATCTTTTTCTTCTTGAGTTGCATTTGTGTTATTATCAATTGCTTGCTTCTTAGCTTTAGCAACTTCGTCAATTGTACGTTTTGCTTCTGACTTTTTAACTGTTTCAGGTTGAATAGATGTAATGGTATTAACGCCTTGATTTTTAGCTTGATCTACTGTTTCGTTTGTTGTCGAATTATCAATAGATTGTTTTGCTTTTGTTGCTTCTTCATCTACTTTTGCTTTTGCCGCATCTTTCTCTTCTTTAGTAGCTTCTTGATTTTGATCAATTTCGGCTTTTTTAGCAGTCACCGCTTCATCGATTGCTTGTTTTGCTTCTGCTTTTTTAACAACTTCTGGTTGGATTTTTGCTATAGCTGAAGCGCCGTCTGTTTTAGCTTGATCTACATCATTATTTGTTGATGATTGGTCAATGCTATTTTTTGCTTTTGTTGCTTCTTCATCTACTTTTGCTTTCGCTGCGTCTTTCTCTTCTTTAGTAGCTTCTTGGTTTTGATCAATTTCGGCTTTTTTAGCAGTCACTGCATCATCTATTGCTTGTTTTGCTTCTGCTTTTTTAACAACTTCTGGTTGGATAGATGAAATTGTTGTTTCACCTGATGTTTTAGCTTGATCTACATCATTATTAGTAGAAGCTTGATCAATCGCTGCTTTGGCTTTTGTTGCTTCTTCATCTACTTTTGTTTTAGCAGCATCTTTTTCTTCTTGAGTAGCATTTTCATTATTATCAATTTCTTGTTTTTTAGCTGATACTGCCACATCGATTGCTTGTTTCGCCTTAGCTTTTTTAATAGTTTCTGGTTCTATTGAAGAAATGATTGTAGATCCATTCGTTTTTGCTTGGTCAACATCATTATTTGTAACGGCTTTATCTATAGCTGATTTAGCTTTTGTTACTTCTTCGTCAACTTTTGCTTTCGCTGCGTCTTTCTCTTCTTGTGTAGCATTAGAAACTTGGTCAATTTTAGCTTTTTTAGCTGTAGCAGCATCATCTATTGCTTGTTTCGCCTCAGCTTTTTTAATTGCTTCAGGTTGAATTTTGTTAATAGCTGATATTTCATTATCTCTAGTTTCATGTACAGCATCATTAGTGCTTGCTTGATCAATTGCTTGTTTAGCTTTAGTTGCCTCTTCATCTACTCTAGCTTTGGCTGCGTCTTTTTCTTCTTGTGTAGTAGTGCCATCTTGATCAATTGTATTCTTTTTAGCTGTTACAGTTTCATCTATTGCTTGTTTTGCTTTAATTTTTTCAATTGACTCTGGTTGGATATTATGAATCGTGTTAACACCATTGTCTTTTGCTTGATCTACACCATCATTTGTTGTTGCTTGATCAATTGCTGCTTTGGCTTTAGTGACTTCTTCATCCACTTTTGCTTTGGCTGCATCTTTTTCTTCTTGTGTTGCTGTAGGATGTTGGTCAATTTCTTGCTTCTTAGCAGTTGCTGCATCGTCAATTGCTTGTTTCGCTGTAGATTTTTTAACTGCATCTACTTGAATACCTGCAATTGTAGTAGTTTCTGAATTTTGAACTTGATCTACATCATTATTAGTATTTGCTCGCGTAATTGCATCCTTAGCTTTTTGTACTTCAGCATCTACTCTTGCTTTGGCTGCGTCTTTTTCTTCTTGTGTAGCGGTTGGATGCTGATCAATTTCATTTTTCTTAGCTATCGCTGCATCATCGATTGCTTTTCTAGCGGCAGCTTTTTTAACTACATCAGGTTGAATAATTGATATTGAATTAGTACCTGAGTCTTTCGCTTGATCAACACCATCATTTGTTGTTGCTTGATTAATCGCTGTTTTTGCTTTTGTAGCTTCAGCATCTACTTTGGCTTTTGCTGCGTCTTTCTCTTCTTGTGTAGCATCACTATTATTATCAATTGCTGCTTTCTTAGCAGTTGCACTATCATCGATTGCTTGTTTTGCTGATGATTTTTTAATTGTATCTGGTTGGATACCTTCAATAGTTGTTACACCAGATGATTTAGCCTGTTCTACTTCATTATTTGTATTAGCTTGATCAATCGCTGCTTTGGCTTTTGTAGCTTCAGCATCTACTTTGGCTTTTGCTGCTTGTTTTTCTTCATCTGTAGCATCGTTAACAGTATCAATTGCTGCTTTCTTAGCAACAACTTCATCATCAATCGCTTTTCTTGCTGCTGCTTTCTTCACAGTGTCAGGAAGAATTCCAGAAATAATAGCAGTATTGCTGTTAGTTGCTTCATCTACCGCACTATTAGTAGTTGCAGCATCAATTGCAGCCTTTGCTTGTTTTGCTGCTTCATCGATTTTAGCTAAAGCTACATTCTTCTCTTCTTGAGTAGCCTCATTATTATTGTTGACTAATGCTTTTTGATTTAAGACTGCAGTATCAATCGCTTGTTTTGCAGCAGGTTTTTTAGCTATTTCAGGTTGAATATTATTAATTGTACTAGTACTGTGCGCTTGAACTTCATCGACACCATCATTATTTGTAGATTGATCAATAAGTCTATCAGCATTTCTAACTTCATCTGTGACTCTTTGAATCGCAGCGTCTTTTTCTTCTTGTGTTGCATCACTAATTTGATTAATTAGCGCCTTTTTAGCTTCTGCAGCTTGGTCAATAGCCTTTTTAGCATTTGCTTTTTTGATTACAACAGCATCAATACTATTAATAACGTTTGTTCCATTAGTTTGAGCTTGGTCTACATCATTATTTGAAGTTGCTTGATCAATTAATGCTTTCGCCTTGTTAGCTTCTTCAGTTGCTTTTGCCATAGCGACATCTTTTTCTTCTTGTGTTGCATCATAGTGACTATCGATATAAACTTTGCGCTCAGTCAATGCCGCTTCAATAGCTTTTTTCGCTTCTGCTTTTTTAGATGCAGTCACATTAATTGTGTTAATTTGAGCGATTTTAGCTTCTTTTGAAGGAGCGATATCACTACTAATAGTTAAATTATCAATTTCACCTTTTGCTTCTGTGTATTTATTTTGTAATTTAGTTAAAGCGACTTGTTTTTCTTCAGTAGTAGCTTCAGTGTTACTATTAATGACATTTTCTCTAGCTTTAGCAGCTTTATCAATATCAAATTTAGCTTTTGCTTTTTCTAGGTTTAATAATAAATTATTAATTTTGGCTTGATTCTTTCTATCTGTTAATGGCGTTGATTCAGTTTCATTTTTAACAACTTTTGCATTCGTGAGTGCTGTTTGAAGATTGTTCCACGCCTCCGTAGAGTAATCATTTTGATTTGCTTGAGCAAGTTCTGTTTCAATCTCACTTATTTTATTATTGATAGCATCTTTATACATAAAGACAGTTACAGATTGTGTTGGTGCATTCGTAGTACCTTGTCTTTGATCACTTTCAGCAATAATAAACTCATTATTACCACCATATCGTAGGTAGTTATTATCACCAGGTGTTTGCGTAGCAAGGTCTCTTGAACCATTTTTTCGGTTCATGTTAATACCTTCAGTTTGATAAATCAGATTACCGTTAAAATCTTTTTTAATTGGAACTGAAGTAGGTAATGATACAGTATAAGATATATCTCTTGTAGTACCAGCATCTATTGGATCAACATTTAGTGTTAGTTCTCTTGTATCTTCATTGAATGAACCTGTTGCATTTTCAGCAGTAACAAAAGTTGCCCCTTCTGGTAAAACAACTTTATATTGAGTTTTATTAGAACTTGAGTGTCCTTTATTCTCAATTGAAACATTTAATTTAGCATTGACATTAGGTGAGTTCGCAGATGGAGAGTTAGCTTGGTATTCTGTTTGAGCTGCACTCACTTTTAAGTAAGCACCAGTATTCACAGAAACGTCAGCAACTACGCCGCCACCAAAGTTATTAGGTCCTTTAAGTAAACGATGACCGCTATAAGTGTCATGACTAACATTCACTAAAGATTCGAATTGAACTCTGATTCTTGAAATATTATCAGGTACATTAAATACCCCTTTAAAAATACCAAAAGGTTGGCCACTCGTTTTAGGTGTACCTTTATATAATAATGTTGAAGGATTATTAGCATCATAGACATATAAACGTGCACTATTGAATCCTGATACATTTCCCATTGATGTACCAATAAAATGGAATTGCAATTCAGAACCTGGTGTAACATCGATATCTTGATAAATCGGTCCTACACCATTATCTGGTCTACCATATGATAAGTTATCACTATATTTAGATAATACAGCACCAATTTTGTTATTAGTCTTATCGAATGTAACATACGTATATGATGGTAAAACTTTAGGTCCCCATACTAGTGGAATTTGTGTTTGTTGACTATTGACTACTTGCCATCCTGGTATTGTACTTGCAGCATCCATAGCTGATTCTGTTGCTGCAGTAGGAAGTTCCGCACCGTTAGATGTATCAGCGAAATTACCATTAATAATTTGACCTGAATTTGTTTCATTAATTGCCATCGGATCCTGCTGCGATTGTGTATTTGAAGTCGCATCACTGGCATCACGTTTCACTCTTTTATGTTTAGCCGTGTTACGCTTTTCATTTGATGACGTTTTTTCTTCTGATAATGGTTGATTAGTGTCAACATTATGATCTTTAGACTTTGTCTCATCTAAATCTTTGTTTGAAGTTTTATTGTTACTTAAAGTTTCAGACTTGCTCGATTTAGCACTTGTATCATCAACTGAGTTTTGTTTTGGTGCAGGATTTTTATCTGCTTTCGTTTCCACTTTAGAAGGTGGGTTGCTTGTGTCTTCTTTAGATTCTACTTGTGAAGATGCATTGTCAGGAGCAGTTGATTTTTGATTAGTATCATCTGTACCGCTTGTTTCAGTAACCTTTTGTTGAGCAGATTGACTTTGCTCATCCAATTCAGCTGCATGTCCTGTATGTGTGATAAATGCTAATGTAGCAATCACTGTTGAGAACGTACCAACTGTAAATTTACGTATACTGAATTTTTGTTTTTTAAATAGATTCATTAAATATCCTCCTTGTAGTCTGATCTTGATGTCCTTGATTTAATGAATTAGTCAAAATATAGTCTAAATCCTATTTGACCATTTACGGAATTATTCTATCACTATTAATCATTGTACGCTAGTGTATTTTTAATTATTATGATAAATATTTTATAAAATATAATTTAGTCCTCTTAAAAATTAAAAAAGCGACTGACATTTGAATTTGTCAGTCGCTTATGCATGATTAAATACTATTTATTTCTGTACCTGCAGTGCCCCATTCGTTCATACCACCTTCTACATTAATAGCATGAATATCATGGTCTTCTAAATATTTCACAACTTTTGCACTACGCATTCCAGCTGCACAGATAATATAGTATGTGTCTTTGTCATTAAAATAATTTAGGTTATCAGGAATTTGATCCATTGGAATTGTTTTAGCTCCAGGTATAACTCCCATTGCAGTTTCTTCGTCAGTTCTAACATCCACAATGTTAACTGGATTAGATTCTAATACTTTCTCTTTTAATTGATCTACTGTAATAGATTCCATTATTAAAACTCCTTTTATTTATTATTTAGCAACAATGTTCACTAATTTTTGAGGCACAGCAATCACTTTTTTAATGTCTTTACCCTCTATAGATAGTTTAACATTTTCGTCTTGTAATGCTAATGCTTCCATCTCATCTTTAGACGTGTCTTTAGGAATATTCATTTTGGCTCTAACTTTACCGTTAACTTGGACAACAATTTCTACTTCTGCATCAACTAATAATGATTCATCATAGGTTGGCCAAGGTTGGTAAGTAATCGTATCATCATTACCCAATCTGTTCCATAATTCTTCACCAATATGAGGCGCAATTGGTGCTAACATTTTAATGAAACCTTCTGCATATGGTTTATAAATAGTTTCTGATTTATAACACTCGTTAATAAATACCATCAATTGGCTAATAGCTGTGTTAAAGTTCAATGAATTAAAATCTTCTGTTACCTTTTTCACAGTTTGGTTAAATACTTTATCTAATTTAGTGTCATTGTTTTCAACTACTTTATCTGTTAATGAACCATCTTCATTAATGAATAATCGCCATACACGATCTAAGAAACGTCTAGAACCGTCAAGTCCATTTTCACTCCATGCAATCGCAGCATCTAATGGTCCCATAAACATTTCATATAAACGTAATGTATCAGCACCATGAGAATTGACAATATCATCTGGGTTAACTACGTTGCCTTTTGACTTACTCATTTTCTCATTACCTTCACCAAGAATCATACCTTGATTATATAATTTTTGGAAAGGTTCTTTAGTTGGAACAACACCTAAGTCAAATAAAACTTTATGCCAAAATCTTGCATATAATAAGTGTAGTACTGCGTGTTCAACACCACCAATGTATAAATCAACTGGCAACCAGTGTTTTAATTTTTCTGGATCAGCTAACATCTTACTATTATGAGGATCGATATATCTTAAATAATACCAACAGCTTCCTGCCCATTGTGGCATTGTATTCGTTTCACGACGACCTTTCATGCCAGTTTTCTCATCAACGACATTTACGAATTCATCAATATTAGCTAATGGAGATTCTCCAGTTCCTGAAGGTTTAATTTCATCTGTTTCTGGAAGTAATAAAGGTAATTCATCTTCTGGCACTGTAGTCATAGAACCGTCTTCCCAGTGTATAACTGGAATAGGTTCTCCCCAATAACGTTGTCTACTGAATAACCAATCTCTTAGTTTGTAGTTTACTTTCTTTTCGCCTGCACCTTTAGTAACTAATAGTTCAATTGCTTTAGAGATCGCCGCTTCATTATCTAAGCCATTTAATTCACCTGAATTAATATGTTCACCAACACCTGTGTATGCTTCTTTTTGAATATCTCCACCAGCAATCACTTCGTTAATTGGTAAATTAAATTTAGATGCAAATTCATAATCACGTTCGTCATGCGCAGGTACAGCCATGACTGCGCCTGTGCCATAACTAGATAGTACATAATCTGCAATCCAAATTGGTAATGTCTCACTTGATAACGGATTGATAGCGTATGCACCCGTAAACACTCCTGATTTATCTTTTGCTAAATCAGTACGTTCTAAATCGGATTTCTTTGAAGCTTCTTCTTGATATTGTTTAACCGTTTCAAGTTTATCGGCAGACGTAATTTTATTTACTAAAGCGTGTTCAGGACTTAATACTAGGAAAGTCGTACCATAAATTGTGTCCGGTCTTGTAGTAAACACATCAATACTTTCATCACTGTTATCTACTTTAAAAGATACGCTTGCACCTTCAGATCGGCCAATCCAATTACGTTGCATATCTTTAATAGATTCAGGCCAATCCAGTTCGTCTAAGTCTTCTAATAAACGATCAGCATATTCCGTAATTTTTAGTACCCATTGTTTCATTGGACGTCTATAAACAGGATGTCCTCCACGTTCAGATACACCGTCTACTACTTCTTCATTAGATAATACAGTACCCAATGCTGGACACCAGTTAACGGCTACTTCATCAACATAGGCTAATCCTTTATTGTAAAGTTGAATGAAAATCCATTGCGTCCATTTATAATACTCAGGATCTGTCGTATTAACTTCTCTATCCCAATCATAACTAAATCCTAATTCTTGAATTTGACGTTTAAACGTTTGAATATTTTGTTGTGTAAATTCTCTAGGGTCATTACCAGTATCTAAAGCATATTGCTCTGCCGGTAAACCAAACGCATCCCATCCCATTGGATGAAGAACGTTATAACCTTGCATACGTTTATATCTAGAAACAATATCCGTAGCGGTATAACCTTCAGGGTGTCCAACATGTAAACCTGCTCCTGATGGATACGGGAACATATCTAACGCATAAAATTTCTTTTGACCTAAGTTATCACTTGTTTTAAACGTTTTGTTGTCTGCCCAATAGTTTTGCCACTTTTTCTCAATTTCCTTATGATTATATCCCAAATCTATTTCCTCCTATAAATAAAAAAACATCTCTAACTATTATTTATGATAGGGACGACGAATAGCCGCGGTACCACCCTAATTCACATATTATGTGCACTTTATAATAGTAAGAGATGTTTTAAATTTAATTATTTAACGGTAAGTTCACTTAATTCTTAACACTAGTTCTCACCACCACTAGCTCTCTGATGAAAAGTATTTAAGCTACTACTCCAATACATTTTAATATTATGAGATTCAAGCAGTAATTGCAAGTAGTAGTTATTAATTTATTTCAACTTACTCTTAAATATAGTTACTGTCTTGAACGTTTTGCTTGTTCTCTTTTAGGCAGACCCTTATCAAAAATTGAAAGGAAAATAATTCCAATGATTAATAAAAGCATGATACCGATAAACATTGCACTCATGTTAAACGTATCTACTAATAATCCACCAATCAAAGGACCAAATGCCTTACCAACAGTTGATGCTGAATTGACAACACCTTGATATTGACCTTGTTTACCTTCAGGTGCTAAATAGTTAGCGATTGTTGGAACAGCAGGCCATACAAACATTTCACCAAACGTTAAAATAATCATTCCGATTAGAAATACAGTAAATTGTTCTGCAAAACTAGTAACAAAGAATGACAACATAAATATTAAAATTCCAACAAACATTTGATGTTTTAAGTTTCCTTTTAATAACATAATCGCTGGTCTTATTAACGGTTGCGCAACTAAAATCATAATACCATTCACTGTCCATAATACACTATATTGAGACATTGAAATATTTAATTCTTGCGTGAATGATGCAATTGTTGTTTCCCATTGAATATAAGCAATCCAACAGATAGCAAACATGACACATAATAATAATAGTGCAATAAACCTTTTTTTATTTTCTTTATTATGAATATCTATACTGTCGGGTGTTCGAAATTTAGCATGATACTCAAGATTGAACTGCGTTATTGCAACAATTGCAAATAAGACGTACATGATTAAGTTAGCTAAGAAGATATAATTAAAACTTAATTCAGCCACGAAACCACCCATTGCTGCGCCCGTTGCTACACCAATGTTTTGAGCTAAGTAGATAGCATTAAATGTTGTTCTTCCCCCATTAGGCCAAACGGCACCAGCCATTGCATATATTGCGGGAACTATCATACCTCCACCAAAGCCTAACAGTACTAACCAAACTGCATACCATGGCCATCCATGGAAGAAGTTTAAGAGTGTCGTACTTATTAAACAAGTAACAGTACCAATCATAATTGTTCGATAGCCGCCTAATTTATCGAATAATGAACCCCCTAATAAATTTCCGACTACCATTCCAAATGAATTAACCATTAGAACAATCGCAGCAATTGTCAGGCTCTTACCCAGCTCTTCTTTCATATAAATTGTGTTTAAAGGCCATAAAAAGCTAGAGCCAGTTATATTCAGTGCCATACCTATAACTAGCCACCATACTGATCTAGGTATATTCATACTATTAGTCCCCTCTTTATATTTTTGTTGAACCACATTAAACACTATAACATTAAAGTATGTTAAAATCTTTACTTAGAACTAAGTTAGATAGAAAGGAAAATGTGTTATGGGTAACTATTTCCCGTATGCCTTTGAAAATAAACGATATCATACATGGAATTACCATTTAAAAAATAGATTTGGGCAAAAGATTTTTAAAGTAGCGCTGGACGGTGGATTTGATTGTCCTAACCGTGATGGCACAGTTGCACATGGTGGTTGTACATTTTGTTCAGCAGCAGGAAGTGGCGACTTTGCTGGTAATAGAGCTGATCCAATTGAAGTTCAATTCCAACAGATTAAAGATAGAATGCACGAAAAATGGAGCGAGGGTAAATATATTGCTTATTTCCAAGCCTTCACTAATACGCATGCACCAGTAGAAGTATTAAAAGAGAAGTATGAGCCTGTCCTTAAAGAAGAAGGCGTTGTTGGTTTGTCTATAGCAACACGACCAGATTGCTTACCAGATGACGTTGTAGACTATTTAGCAGAGCTTAATGAACGTACTTATTTATGGGTAGAATTAGGTTTACAAACTGTCCATCAAGAAACATCTGATTTGATTAATCGTGCACATGATATGCAAACTTATTATGAAGGTGTGGCAAAGTTAAGAAAACACAATATTAATGTTTGTACACATATCATCAATGGATTACCAGGAGAAGACTATCAAATGATGATGGAAACAGCTCGTGAAGTAGCGCAAATGGATGTTCAAGGTATTAAAATCCATTTACTTCATTTATTAAAAGGTACGCCAATGGTTAAACAGTATGAAAAAGGAATGCTTGAATTTATGTCTCAAGAAGATTATACCAATCTAGTTTGTGATCAACTTGAGATTTTACCTCCAGAAATGATTATACATCGAATTACTGGAGATGGTCCTATCGACTTAATGGTTGGTCCAATGTGGAGTGTTAATAAATGGGAAGTTTTAAATGAAATTGATAATGAATTAGCAAGACGCGAATCATATCAAGGTAAATATTATCAAACTGAAGAAAAGGTCAATTTATGAAATTAGAACGTATTCTCCCCTTTTCAAAAACGTTAATAACTGAACACATTAATTCGCAAAGCATCGTCATTGATGCAACTTGTGGCAATGGTAATGACACAAAATTCCTTGCGCAACAAGTTCCAGAGGGTCACGTATTCGGATTTGACATCCAAGCATCTGCTATTCAATCCACTTATGAAAAGGTAAAAACATACGATAACGTAACGCTCATTCAAGATGGCCACGAGAATGTGCAACAACATATCGATTCTAACTATAAAGGTCATATTGATGCCGCCATCTTCAATCTTGGGTATTTACCTAAAGGAGATAAATCTATCGTTACGAAACCAGAAACTACTATCAACGCGATTAATAACATCTTTGATTATTTAAGTGTTGAAGGCATTATCGTATTAGTTATCTATCACGGCCACCCTGAAGGTCAAATTGAGAGAGACGCTTTATTAACGTTTCTAGAAGCATTCGATCAAAATAAAGCACATATTCTTAAATATCAATTTATGAATCAAGTGAATCATGCACCCTTCATTTGTGCCATTGAAAAACGTTAGCTTTAACATCTAACAAGAAACCTAACATTCTAAATAAGAATACAAAAAATCCACTCCAAAATATTAATTACGGAGTGGATTTTTTATATAACACGCTTATAGTATAAGTCAATATGACATCAAACTGAGATTTGATTACTTAAACACGCATTAATAAATTTAAACTGTTTTCTAATATTTCATATCGTTTTTTTATAGTTGCGGTAATGAAATCTAACAGTTCATTTTTCTGTTCTTGTTTAGCTTCATTAAAATGTATAATTACAGTACGTTCATCATCCAAAGGACGTTCTTTAAAAATCCATTCAGAGTGAACCAATTTATTATATGTACGGGTACGTTTATAAGACTTAATATTAACGTAACTATCCATTTCTTTCAGCGTCATAGGACCTTTGTCCCATAAAGTAAGTAAAATTAAAACCTCTTCTTTAGTTAAATCATAAGTTTCATATATTACTTTAAAAATTGAATTGATTTCCTTACAGACTTCTTCAAGCTGTAATATCATTGAAACATTCTCTCCTGCTTGATTACTCATGCTGCTCCCTCCCTAACCGATTGTACACATTCTGATTTTAAAATGATTAAATTATCTGTCACTATATATTTACCCAATTATCACTATTGTAATTAAACAATTTATAATAGCTCCCAAAAATTAACTAACATTAAAGCACATGTTAAAATACTTTAAATTTTAAACTCTAATAGACAAATATATAATTAAATTATTAATGATATACTATTTACATAGTCAAGTCCAGACTCCTGTGTAAAATGCTATACAATGTTTTTACCATTTCTACTTATCAAAATTGATGTATTTTCTTGAAGAATAAATCCATTCATCATGTAGGTCCATAAGAACGGCTCCAATTAAGCG
>NZ_JAESMI010000054.1:0-13444 GCF_017893095.1 Staphylococcus sp. GDX8P80P
CAAGCAAAGCAAGCTGGGAGTCGGGGCCCCAGCAAAGAGAATTTCATCAAGAAATTCTACAAGCAAAGCAAGCTGGGAGTCGGGGCCCCAGCAAAGAGAATTTCATCAAGAAATTCTACAAGCAAAGCAAGCTGGGGTAACGACGAATTCAAAAGAATTCTGTCCCACTCCCATGAGCATTATTTATATCTATAATAACAAAAAAAGAAGTAAGATAAGTGTCTTCAAGTTGACATTTCTTGAAACACTGTATCTTACTTCTAATTTAATGCATCATTTACCAAATCAGCGGAATAATGATAGTCACATACGATACTAAGTTGTTAACCATATGTAACGTAATCGTCATTGCTAAATTACGTCCACTGTAGTGATATGCAATCACAAATCCAATTGCCATAATAAGATATGGACCAATTTCAAATGGAGATGATGCACTTAACACGTGTAAACTAGCAAATAACACGACTGAAACAACGTACATTGCGCCGTATGTTAGTTTCTTACCAAGTTCATGAATAATTAAATGTCTAAAGAGCAATTCTTCAACAATTGGCGTTACGATAACAATATCTAGGAACAATACGGGCCAAATCCATTTTGTCTTGAAGAGTTCTTCGATTTGTTTGTTGTTTTCAGTATTACTAAACTGATATTTCTCAGGTAATAATTCTATCAAGTTACCATATATATATTGTGCCAAATACATCGCAATGAGTACAACAACGATTAGTACGATATGTTTTCTCAAATCTTTAAAGCGCTGAATTGCTAATGGGATGAGCGACTTACGATGCATTAAATAAAACAATAGTAATAAGAGGCACTGCCCTAATAAAACAAAGATTTGATTAATTCCCATCACTTGCTTCATCATTGGCGCTTCGGATGTCTGCCCTGTAATCGCCATAATCATGATCATTGTAACTATCGTTAATATCAACGGCAGTACAATATTAATGATTAAATATCCTGGTATTAGCCAAAAATCACGTTTCACAATTCGTTTCGATGCAAATTCATTTTTGAATGGCGCTTGCTTTGATGCTTCTTGCGCATGTTCATTTTCAAAAGTCATATGTCTCTCCTTATCTTTTTTAACGATGTATGTTTAATCATGCTCAATATTTAAAAGAATCTTTCTATTATTGTAATAATAAATAAGATGAATTGTACAGAGCTATGATACAGATATGATGCTGCTAAATTCTTGCCAGTTCTCAGATATATAACGATCGCCCCTAATGATAATATGAAATAAGGTATGACTTCCATAACGGATATGAAGTCATAGACCTGTACGCCTACTTCAATCACTATACTCAACACAATGACAACACTAACATTTAGCCTTTTCCCAAGTTCATGAATCATTAAATGTCGATAAATTAATTCTTGAATCAACGGTTGTAACACAACCATAGTAATAAAGGTAAATACAATTGCACTCGGATGATTAAATAAGCCTTCTAAACGAAGTTGCGCCTGTGTTATATCATAACCAATAGGCTTTGGTAGATAGTGCGCTACAACGTTAATCGCATAAAACAATAGTAGTGCAAATAGTGTAACTGTAATAATAAACGGTATGTAATGACGTTTAGCTATACGATACTGTCTCAATGCGACATCAGCAATATCATATTTATGTAACGCAAAAAATGAAACGATAACGACAAATTGAGCAATGACAAAACTGATACTTAACGTTACATTATATAAATAAAGCGGCGGTGGATCTTGCGTTATCATTGCATAGACACCTAAAACGCCAAACACAATAATGATTGGTACTAAAATCTGGAGCATGATGTAAATAGGAATCAACAAGAAATCTTTCTTCACTATTTGAGAACTTCCCCATTGATTTGTAGAAACCTCATGCGTGCTTGCCTTTTTTCTTTTCTCCATAGGTCACCTCATACATCTTGTAAGTCATACTTTATCATCGAAATACATCTATGTCATATACCATTTGTTAACCTAACATATTAATAATTTTAAAAAATCGTAAATTTCTTCTTATTTTAAATTGTAAAAGATTTACATTGGTGTATGATTTAAACTGTAGAAGGTTTAAAGGGGGAGAAATAATAGTGATTTCTATACTTACAGTAATGCAGTTTATTGTGAACGTAATGATATTTATTGTCATACTTTCAATAATCGGCTTGGTACTTGTGTTGTTATTTAAAGATAAAGGACAAGATCAACACAGTGTCTTACGTAATTATCCTGTTCTAGGACGTGTACGTTACTTCGCAGAGAAGATTGGCCCGGAATTACGCCAATATTTGTTTGCGAATGATACAGAGGGGAAACCATTTTCAAGAATTCAGTACACAAATATCGTTCTAGCCGGTAAATACAATTCTCGAATGTCTAGTTTCGGGACACAACGCGCATATCAAGATGGATTTTACATACGTAACACCATGTTCCCATTACAACGTCATGAATTACAAATTGATAATCACGCTATGATTTCAACATTTGTCTATAAAGTAGATAGCGAGCGATTATTCAAACGTGATGAACATCGTGATCCAACAGACATTGATCCATACTACTTAACGGACGATAATGCCATCGTTCTAGGCGATGGTTTGGAACATCCTTTTAAAGTAAAACGACTGGTTGGTCAATCAGGCATGAGTTATGGTGCATTAGGTGGTCGTACAATCACTGCATTATCACAAGGCTTAGCTCGTGCAGGCACGTGGATGAATACCGGTGAAGGTGGCTTGTCAGAATATCACCTTAAAGGTGGCGGCGACCTCATCTTTCAAATTGGGCCTGGTCTATTCGGTGTTCGTGATAAAGATGGTAACTTTAGTGACGAACAATTTCTAAAAACAGCACGTCACAAAGAAGTTAAAGCCTTTGAAATTAAACTGGCGCAAGGTGCGAAAACACGTGGCGGTCATATGGAAGGCAATAAAGTTACAGAAGAAATTGCCAAAATTAGAAATATCGAACCGTATAAAACGATCAATTCACCAAACCGCTTCGACTTTATTGACTCACCTGAAGATTTATTACAATTTGTTGATAAACTTCGCCAATTAGGTCAGAAACCTGTAGGCTTTAAAATCGTTGTAAGTAAAGTGGAAGAAATTGAGTCACTCGTACAAACAATGGTTAAAATGAATATTTATCCTGACTTTATCACCATTGATGGTGGTGAAGGTGGTACCGGTGCTACGTTCCAAGAATTACAAGATGGTGTCGGTCTTCCGTTATTTACCGCGCTTCCAATCGTATCTGGAATGTTAGAACGCCACCAAATCAGAGATAAAATGAAAATCTTTGCCTCAGGTAAGTTAATTACACCAGATAAAGTAGCAATTGCCTTAGGATTAGGTGCTGATTTAGTTAATATCGCTCGTGGTATGATGATTAGTGTTGGCTGTATTATGAGTCAACAATGTCACTTGAACACATGTCCTGTCGGCGTTGCAACGACAGATCCTAAGAAAGAGAAAGCGTTAATTGTCAATGAGAAGCAATATCGTGTGACAAACTATATCACAAGTTTACATGAAGGCTTATTTAACATTGCCGCTGCCGTTGGTGTTAAAAGTCCAAATGACATTACGAGTGATCACATTGTAATTAAACGTTTAGATGGTTCAATTGAAGACATAGTCGATTACAAACTGAAATTAATAAGTTAATATTCAAATAAAAAGATGTCGAGACACAGCATTATGTGAGGTGTCCCGACATCTTTTTCATTATTCATCTGTCATATTACTTTTTTGTTTAAAGCCCAGTTTTTTCAATTCTCTAACAGTGCCTTCCATATTGACTTTTTTGTCATTTTTAGACGTTGACATTAAAGAAAAATGATTTTTGACTGCTTTGATATCTGCTTTTTTATAGTTAATATCAATGGTTTCAACCCATTTTTCATGATTATGCTTTAGATTATAAGATACACCTTTTAAATCTTTCATTTGACGGTGATCTTGAAACATCTTCTTAGCTTCTTTCTTAGACATACCGAAATCATTATATTTCAATGTCGTTACTGTTGATTGTTTAACTACTTTATTCTTTTTATAAGACAATGTAGTTAACACATGCTTACCATCCATGTCCCCTTCATATGTCTTAGAACGCTCTTTACTACATGCGCCTAATACACTGACACTTAACACTAATAATATCATTAACATAAAGCACTTTTTCATCATACTCATCTACTTCCCACTATGTCATTTTCAAATAAATTATAGCATTTACTTTATCTTATTATGTATATCATTACCAGATAATTCGTATTAGAAACACTTTTTTCAGAAAATCAAATGCCGACATGCTACAATATGAGTAAATAATGACGTGAGGAAGTGTGTGCATATGAAAGAATCAATCGAATTATTAAAATCATTGACCGATGTTAACGGCATTGCTGGTTATGAACACAATGTTAAAGCAAAGATGAAATCCTATTTAGAGCCAGTGAGCGATGAAATTGTTGAAGATGGCTTAGGTGGCATCTTTGGTAAAAAAGCGAGCGACAATGGTACAAAGTCACTTATGGTAGCTGGTCACTTAGATGAAATCGGCTTTATTGTAACCAAAATCGATAATAATGGATTTATTAAATTTCAACCGATTGGTGGTTGGTGGAATCAAGTCATGTTATCTCAAAAAGTAACTATTACAACCGATGATGGTACTGAGATTCGTGGTCTTATAGGTTCAAAACCACCACATGTCTTAGATCCTGAAGAACGTAAGAAACCAATCCAAATTAAAGACATGTTTATAGATATTGGCGTGAGAAGTAAAGAAGACGCTGAAAATCATGGTATCGAAGTGGGCAACATGATTACACCATACAGTGAATTTGAGCAACTTGCGAATGGTAAATATTTAACGGCTAAAGCCTTTGACAATCGTTATGGTTGTGCACTCGCTGTCGACGTATTAAAACGTCTTAAAGATGAACATATCGGTATTGATTTATATGCAGGCGCAACCGTACAGGAAGAAGTTGGATTACGCGGTGCTAAAGTAGCTGCCAATAAAATCAAACCTGATCTTGCTATTGCTGTAGATGTTGCAGTGGCCTATGATACACCGGGTATGAATCAACTTGGTAGTGATACGACTTTAGATAATGGCCCTGTCGTTATTTTAATGGACGCATCAAATGTTGCCCATCAAGGCTTACGTCAGCATATTAAAGAAGTAGCGAAGAGACATTACATTACTGTGCAATGGGATACCACTGCTGGTGGCGGTACCGATGCTGGTAGTATCCATGTAGCGAATGAGGG
This sequence comes from Staphylococcus sp. GDX8P80P, assembly GCF_017893095.1. Lineage (NCBI taxonomy): Bacteria > Bacillati > Bacillota > Bacilli > Caryophanales > Staphylococcaceae > Staphylococcus > Staphylococcus sp. GDX8P80P. Next base: position 5,292 of record NZ_JAESMI010000054.1, read on the forward strand.
TATTCCTACCATTTCCATCGGTGTAGCGCTACGTTACATGCATTCAAATGTTTCTGTATTACACACAGATGATTATGAAAATTCAGTTCGCCTAGTAACTGAAATCGTTCGTTCACTTAACGATGATGCTTATAACAGAATAAAATGGTAATTTGCGAATGAAATAGTATTTCATTTTTCTAAAATAACTAACGAATTAAAAAGTCGTTCTAAATAAATAGAACGACTTTTTTATATAATATGATGTTTTTCTATTCTACTGAGTGCTTCCAGCTATCATCACTTAGCATTTCTCCTGGCCAAGTATAAGCCATAACACCACCATCAATTCGAACCGTTTCACCTGTAATAAATGAACTATCATCAGATGCTAGGAAAGCCACGAGTTTACCTACTTCTTCAGGTTTACCTAAACGACCAAGTGGAGTGACCCATTTCTGATTATCGCGGAATGTTTTACCCGCTTCATCTTCAGACGTTCCTGCTAAATTATCCACTAATGGTGTCTCAATAGTACCTGGTGCAATGGCATTTGCACGAATATTTTCACGACCGTATTCAATCGCAATCGATTTAGTAAAGTTAATAACTGCTCCTTTAGCCGCATTGTAACCTGAACGGTATAAGTCTGCAGCTTGGCCAGAGAATGATGCCGTATTAATAATTGAACCACCTTGATCCATCATTAATGGTAGTAAGAATTTAGTTACTAAGAATGTTCCTCGCATATCCACTGCCATGATTTTGTCGAACACTTCTACAGGATATTCATGAATACGACCTGCGCCATTATCTACACCTGCGTTATTAAAGATAATATCTACACGTCCATATGTCGCTTTAGCTTTATCCGCAAAATCTTGAACTTGTTGATCATCTGAAATATCTACTTTATACGCAGTCGCTTTGCCACCATTATTATTGATTACTTCAACAGTCTTTTCTAATTCATCTGAAATATCCAGCGCTAATACATGGGCACCTTCATTAGCTAATGCTTTTGCTGATGCTTGCCCTATACCTGTACTTGCACCTGTAATCACTGCAATTTTATTTTCTAAACGTTTCATAAAGGCCTTCACTCCTATTTTTCTAATCTTATTAATGAAACTAAATGTATCTATTCAATATATATTTTCCACACTTCAAATGCGCTCAAACCCTATTCCGAAAATGATACCGCTTACTCTTACAAACATGATTTAGTTCTATATACATAAGATAATATTATTGTACTTATCTTATACATAACCAATTCTTATATTTAAATTTCTGAAAATTGCTATATTTTAAAAAGCATTTTGTTATACTTTGTGTTAACGAACAAAGGGGGCCATTTTATGACCACTAAAACAAATGAAAAAACATCTATCGTTAATAAATTACTTAATGGCGTAGAAAAAGCTGGTAACAAATTACCAGACCCTGCCATGCTCTTTTTCTTAATGTGTATTGGTTTAGCCGTTATTACTTGGATTGTTTCTCTGTTTGATGTATCGGTTAAGCATCCAGGAAATGGAGATACCATACATATAAAGAGTATTCTGAGTACTGAAGGTATCGCCATGATTATGAATGATGCCATTAAGAACTTCTCAGAGTTCCCTGCACTTGGTCTTGTATTAGCTGTAATGATTGGTGTCGGTGCTGCTGAGAAATCAGGTTACTTTGATAAATTAATGATTTCAGTTGTGAATCGCGCATCAAAACGCATCATTGTACCAACCATTATTTTAATTGGTATATTAGGTAGCTTAGCTGGAGATGCAGCAACAGTCATCTTGCCGCCACTTGCTGCAATGATTTTTATTAAGATTGGCTATCATCCCATCGCTGGTCTTGCAATGGCCTATGCGTCATCACTAGGTGGATTTGGTGCCAACTTCTTAATTGGTATGCAAGATGCACTTGTTTATGCATTTACAGAACCTGCAACGAAGATTGTTTCAGATAGTGTCAAGATTAATGTTGCAATGAACTGGTACTTTATTGCAGCGAGCGTGATCTTGGTACTTCCTGTGATTTATTTCACCACAACAAAGGTTGTTATTCCACGTTTGGGCGACTATGATACGAGTCAAGCAGATTACGATGAAGATGAGGAAACATCATCACATATTACGCCAACAGAGAAAAAAGCATTGTTCTGGGCAAACATGTCTTTCGTAATACTCATCGTAGCGTTAATCATTTGTTGCTTACCAGAAAGTAGTTGGTTAAGAAACGCAAAAACTGGAAGTCTTATAGATGATTCTCCATTAATTAATGGTGTGGGCTTAGTCATCCTCGTTATTTTTTTAATTCCTGGGATTGTTTACGGAATTTTAAGTAAACAAATTCAGAATTCCAAAGATTTAGGTAGCATGATTAGTGACTCACTTGGTTCTATGGGATCATTTATTTTAATCGTCTTCTTTGCCGCTCAATTACTCGCCTTTTTACAATGGAGTAATCTAGGGATTATTGTGTCTGTCTATGGCGCTAAATTATTACAACATCAAAATGGTATAGTGCTCATCATCGGCATCATCATATTGAGTAGTTTAATTAACTTAATTATTGGAAGCGCATCTGCTAAATGGGGTATTCTTGCGCCAATCTTTGTACCAATGATGATTCTACTCGGTTATCATCCGGCGTTTACGCAAATGATTTATCGTGTCGGTGATTCTATTACAAACCCTATTACACCAATGATGCCTTATATGCCACTGGTGCTATCTTATGCGCAAAAGTATGATAAAAATATGAAACTAGGTTCCCTACTTTCGAGTTTAATGCCATACACCTTCGCATTAGGTATTGTGTGGACCTTATTCGTCATTGCGTGGTACCTTCTTGGCATTCCACTCGGACCAGGTGGCCCTGTCAAAATCCCACACTAATTCGCAATACATCGTGATAATTGAAACGCAAATCTTTATAAAAACCTTCTCATTTATTGAGAAGGTTTTTTGTAATCCCTTACAAAAATTCTTACTTATTACCAATAATTATGTCACTCTCTCTTTTTCAAAGCGTGATATTACGGTAAAATAAAGGTATAGAAGTGTATTCATTATTAACATTATTTTAGGCATTTAGGAGGACACGATGGAAGAACGAATAGGTTTAGTAGATATTGGATCCAACACAATCAGATTAGTTATTTTCAACTTTAATAAAGCGACAGGCATTAATGAATTGCTCAACATTAAGACCCCTGCACGTCTAAGCCAATATCTCACTAAAGATAATAAGATGAGTAAAGACGGCATAAAAGTACTCATTGATGCACTACACAGTTTCAAATCTGTGTCAGATAAATTCAATGTAACCGCGTTACATCCGATTGCTACAGCAGCAATTCGTCAGTCTAAAAACAACGACGAAATCGTCAAGGAAGTTAAAAAAGAAGTAGGCATCGATATTAAAATCGTACCCGAATCAGATGAAGCCTACTACGGTTACTATGCAATCACACATACGACGGAAATCGAAAATGGTGTATCCGTTGATATCGGCGGTGGTTCGACTGAAGTAACATTATTTAAAGATAAAGAACTTTTTGAATCCCACAGCTTCCCTTTCGGTGTCGTGACACTCAAAAGAAAATTCTTCAATGACAAAGCGCACAATGACAAAGGTGCTATTAAAGATATGGAGAAATTCTTATCACAACAATTTGAATCGTTAGAATGGCTTAAAGATCAAAAGGTTGCACTTGTGGGTGTTGGTGGTTCCGCTCGAAATGTTGCGCGTATTCATCAAGCCGAGCATTCATATCCTATTGGCGGTGTCCACAACTACACAATGACGAATAAAGATATCGATGAAGTCTTTGATATCATTCGTAAAAACGATCGTGATGATTTAACCAACCTTGATGGTTTAAGTCGTGATCGTGCAGATATTATCCTTCCAGCGGTATCCGTATTCAAAACATTATATAAAATTGTAGACGCAAAGCAGTTCACATTCTCAAGAAATGGTCTACGTGAAGGCTATGTCATGAAACAAGTTCGTGAACGCTACCCTGACGTCTTTGATAAACATAACGTCCGTAAAGAGTCCATCCATTTCTTAGCACGTGAATACAAGATTGAAGATGTTAGTTCACAAGCGCGTCTCAAACTAGCTAAATCGTTATTATCACAACTCATTGATATCGCAGATTTAGATATTAGCGATAATGAGCAACGTCTCTTTGAAGAAGGCGCCTATATATACTATCTTGGTAGTTTCATCGATTCTGATTCAAGTTCTCCACACACGTATTACATCATTGCAAACTCAATGATAAACGGCTATACACATAAAGACCGAGTTAAATTGGCGTTACTTGCCAGCTTTAAAAATAAATCACTATTGAAATTCTATTGCCAAGAAACGGATTGGTTCAGCAATAAAGAAATAGATTCAATCCAAACATTAGGTGGCATTATTAAATTCATTAACGCATTAAACATTTCACAAACAAGCTTTGTTGTCGATGTCGAATTGAAGAAAAAGAAAAAAGGCGACGACGACTATCAATTAACTGTATTTTATACAGAAGGCGAGCCTATTGCCGAAGAATATCAAGCAAATAGACAGAAAAAACATATCGAAAAGATACTTAAAGGAAATGTTTCTATCATCTTTACAAAATCTTAAAACAAGTATGCTATCTTAAAGTTAGGATGTTATGCCTTTTACTTACTAATTGAAAAGAACAACGCATATTTGAGGAAATGACGAGGTGTATTTGGAATGCAAACTCAATTGGGAGAAAATGATATTAGCTTACCGCAATACTATAACAATCGCGAATTAAGTTGGCTTGATTTCAACTATCGTGTACTTCAAGAAGCATATGATAAAAACAACCCGCTACTTGAAAAATTAAACTTTATATCTATTTTTAGTTCAAACTTAGATGAATTCTTCATGGTTCGTGTTGCTGGTTTAAAAGACCAAGTTAAAATGGGATATGATAAACCTGAAAACAAAGCACAAATGACACCACAAGAACAAGTTGATGCTATCCAAGAAAAAGCTAAAAAATATGTAGATAAGCAATATGAACGCTACAATGAATTAATGATAGAACTTCGAGATTACGAAATTGTGATGTGTGAACCAAACGAATTATCTGAACCAATATTAGATAAATTAGAAAGAGATTTCAAATTAACTATCTTGCCAACCTTAACACCACTCGGCATAGATGCTTACCATCCGTTTCCTAAGCTTAATAATAAAAGTTTAAACATCTTCGTTGATATTGACACTGAAGATGCCATCAATTCAGCCATCGTTCAAATACCATCACTTATTCCAAGATTTCTAACTTACAATGAAGGTGCTAAACAGTATGTTGTGATGGTTGAGGACGTTATTACGTACTTTATCAATTATTTATTTACTGGTTATGAAGTCTTAAATACATTTACTTTCAGAATTACAAGAAATGCTGATTTAACGATTCATGAAGATGGCGCAGAAGACTTACTTATCGAAATTGAACGTTTCCTTAAAGAACGTAAGAGTGGTTCAGCAGTACGTCTAGAAGTTGATGGCCGTACCGCTAATCCAGATGATCTTGATTGGCTTATCGAGACATTAGAAGTGGATCATCAAGATGTTTATTTCCTTAATGGACCACTTGATTTAACATTTATCTTTGGTTTAGTGGATCATTTATCTCATAAATTAAACTATCTCACTTACGAGAAATATTCACCACAAATTCCACGTTCACTAGGAAATAACAATTTATACGAACTTGCATTGAAACGTGACATCTTCTTCCACCATCCGTACGAATCTTTCGAACCGATCGTTGATTTTATCCGTGAAGCGGCAGATGACCCTAATACGATTGCAATTAAACAAACATTGTATCGTGTAAGTAAAGACTCACCTATCATTAAGAGTTTGAAAGAAGCCGCAGAAAAAGGAAAACAAGTAACTGTACTTGTAGAATTGAAAGCACGCTTCGATGAAGAAAACAATGTCCATTGGGCACGTATGTTAGAAGACGCAGGGTGTCACGTGATATACGGTATGACACACCTGAAAACACATAGTAAAATTGCATTAGTAGTTAAGCGTGTCGGTGGCGAATTAACGTCATTCGTTCACTTGGGTACAGGTAACTATAATGACAAAACTGCGAAATTATATACAGATATGGGTATTATCACTACAAATAAACAAATTGCAGAAGATGCAATTAACTTCTTCAATTATTTAAGTGGTTACTCTGTCAAACCGGAATACAATAAATTAATCGTTGCACCGTTTGATATTCGTGACGTCTTTATCGACCGAATCGACAAAGAGATTAGCAGTCACCTTCAACACGGTAACGGTAAAATTATGATGAAAATGAACTCATTAACAGACAAAACAATCATCGAAAAATTATTCGAAGCATCACAAGCCGGTGTGAAGATTCAACTCATTATTCGTGGTATTTGTTGCTTAAAACCTGGTATCCCAGGCATTAGTGAAAACATTGAAGTTGTAAGTATCGTTGGTCGATTATTAGAACACTCTCGTATTTATTACTTCCATAATAATGGTGATGAACGTATTTACTTATCATCAGCTGACGTAATGACACGTAATATGATTAAACGTGTAGAAATCCTATTCCCAGTTGAAGATAAAGAGATTGGTAAACGTTTAGTTGACTTTATGGATTTACAATTATCTGATAACCAAAAAGGACGTTTCCAAGACGAACATGGTCATTACCATTATGTAGAAAATAACTTGTCACCATTAAATTCACAAGTTTATTTAATGCAAGAAGCGATTAAATATGGCCAAGAACTTAAAAAACGTTCAGCTCAACCTTCAGGCATGCCCGTCGTATCGAAACGTCGTGCAAATTGGATGAACCGCATTCGTCGTTCATTAAAGAAATAATGTCATTATAATATTATTTGTAAATATACAAAATTAGCAGTGAAGTAATTTATAGTTATAGATTACTTCACTGCTTTATTTTTTATACATTTTGAATTAAAAAACTCTCTGACTAATAAATCTATAAAAAGATTTATTCATTATGAGTTAATCCCTACAAAAATTCTTTAATAAACAGTTAATTCAACATACTTATCTTAATATTTTTTAAATGAATTGTGAGCATTCATGTCTGACAACTCTTCATAAATTTCTTTTTGTTTTTGATTGATTTTTTTATAGGCTAAGTTCATGTCATTATTTAAATTTTGTATATTAGCATTAGATTGATTTACTCCAACATTTATTTCTTTTAATAACATTTGTTGTTGATTACCCTGTTGCAAAATAGCATTTGTTGTATTCACATTTGTATCAATTATATTCTTATTCATTAAATTTAAAGTTGATTGAATGTCATTAAGGTGATTTTTAAGTTCATTCATATTTTTTTGTTCTCTATACACATTAATTATTTCTTTCCAGTCATCGCCATATCCAATACTTAAAATAGCATACAAAGTTGAAACCGTATTATTGTCTCTAAAATCATTTGGTAAATATATTAAAAGCTTATTTAATTCAGTTTCAAATTTAGAATATACCGCAGCATACTTTCTTCTAATCTCAGCATCAATTTTTTGATATTCTACATTAACTAGGTTTTTTTGTTCCTCTATATGCAAATCTTTATAAATTTGGCTTTTTGTATAAATCATCTTTTGATCTTCAACTTTTGCTCTACTTAATTCGTCTTCAGGTTTTATTTTCTCAGCAATATAATTATTAAACCTTATTTTTAAGCCATCACAAAACTTAGAAAATATATAACCACATGCAATCCCAGCAAGCAAAGAAGTAATGCCTAAAATATTTAAATACCACGGTAATAATCCTGCTACAAAAATTTTAGAAATCAAAAACACAATTAATATTCCAATTACTTTTGCAATTGTAAAAATTGTATTAGTATATTTTAAAATTTTAAATAGTCTATTATTATAGTTTAAAAATACTGATTTATAGTTTTCATCATAATTTTCAACACCATGTTTATTAACATAGTCATTATATTTACTATCTATATCACTCAAACTATTATTTTTTCTATTTACATTATCATTAAGTAATTTATTATATTCTTTCTGACCTTTATTTATTGTATCTTGCAAACTATAAACCATCAAAAAATAATTTTCGATAAAGTCCGTATAATT
>NZ_JAESMI010000055.1:0-375 GCF_017893095.1 Staphylococcus sp. GDX8P80P
AACATCCGAATAGTTCTACTTCTCAACCGAAGAAAGCAACTGACCTAACACCTCCGGTGAAACCTTCTGTTGTTGGAACTCTGGATGGAAAAGCGGGAACGAAAGATCCTGTTGAAGTAGTGACAGATCCGAATACGAAAGTGGAATTACTGGATAAAGATGGTAATGTTATTGGTTCAGGTACGACAGATAGTACGGGTCATGCGATAATTACACCAACGGTGCCTATTCCGGAAGGTAATGTAACTGTAAAAGCAACGGATAATGCGGAACATCCAAATAGTTCTACGTCTGATCCTGTTAAAGCAACTGATACAACGCCACCAACTACTCCAACGCTTGATACGGATTTAAGTGGTAAAGCTGGTACTCAAA
>NZ_JAESMI010000056.1:0-1573 GCF_017893095.1 Staphylococcus sp. GDX8P80P
TTCGTATCATAAGATGGTTTTTCTTGGTTTTGTTGCTGCTTGAGTTGATTCATTTGATTTGTAATGTCATTGAGTTGTGTTTCATATTGATGAATAGTTGGTTTGAGTGCAGATGTTAAGTCTGGATTGTCTTCGATGGTTTGAATTAGATTTTTTAGTTTAGTGTTTATTTCATCAAATTGTTGTTGCTTATATGCGATATCATGATTGAGTGCAGCTACATCGATTTGATTCTCTTGATTGACGCGTTCGACAACTCGCTTGAGAACTTTATCGCTTTTGACAATTTCGAGTATTTGATCCATAACATATTTTTCTATAACATCAGCTCTAACACTATTCGCAGAACATACTTTTGAGCCTTTGTTTCGAAAATTACTACAAGAATAATAGCGTATTCGCTTCTTGGTACCATCTTTCAATGTGTTCGTTGTGTTACTAGCTGCCATTGGTGCACCACATTGTGGGCAGTGAATAATACCCGTTAATAGATTGGTTCCTTTACCATGCACTTGTGGTTTTTCACTTACTTGTTTTTTACGTGCTTGTACTTTATCCCATAAGTCTTTGCCAATAATAGGGGCGTGCTTACCTTCAGCGATTACTGGCTTATCATTCAAGCCTTTACGTCGTTTATCATTCCAATCTTTGTATTTTGCGAATTGAATTTTACCAATATAGAATGGATTTGAGAGAATATAAGTAACAGCTGAAATACTAAATGGATTACCTTTCTTAGTGACATAACCTTTATGATTGAGTGCATTGGTTATTTTACGATAACCATGACCTTTGGCATAAGATTCAAAGATATATTTAACGATGTTAGCTTCATGTTGATTAATCATTAATTCTTTTTTATTATCAGGTATGTTATTATATCCTAAAGGAAGATTGCCCTGATAATAGCCCTCTAAAGCTCTTTGATGTTGCCCGGTGTAAATATTCTCTAAAATTGTATTTCTTTCAAATTCAGAAAAACTTGCAAGTATCTGAAGCATTAACTTGCCTGTTGAATTTTTGACTTCCATGCGTTCAGACAAGCTAAAAAATTCAACATTTTGGCGATGAAGTTCTTCGACGATTGTAAGTAAATCGGAAGTATTACGTGCCAAACGATTTGTTTTATAAACCATAACACAGTCTAATTTTCCATTTTTAGCATCATTTAACATGCGCTGTAATTCAGGACGGTTCATAGATTTTCCTGATATACCTCGATCTGCATATATATCAACAAGTTCATAGCCATTAAATTGGCAATATTGCTCTATTTGTGTAATTTGTCCCTCGATGCTATAACCCTCTACTTGTCTCTCTGTGGACACGCGAATGTACGCTCCGATTCTCTTCTTCTTCATTTCATTCATATTTTTTCATCCTTTCTGATTAAGCAATCGATGATTGCGTTTTTTGATTGACGATGTTTAAGGGCTCGTTTTTGAAATAGATACCCGTAAGTGTTTTATTTTTGGTAATATGAATTTCATCAATGTAAGGGTACAATATGTTTAATGTGAAACGTTGTTGCATGACATTTTGTAAAGCCTTTTGAATTTGATGCGTATGGATT
>NZ_JAESMI010000057.1:0-28435 GCF_017893095.1 Staphylococcus sp. GDX8P80P
TTACACATAGGCGCATTACCTTCCTTTTTTATTTGTTGTGGTAACTAATAATTATAGAGGTAATTGCGCTATTTTTGTATTCAAAACATAAAAATTGGACAGATGATTTTAGTCATCAGTCCAATTTATTATAGAACCTAAATTGTTTGAGAGATATTAAAAAATAAAAAAACCCTCCAATTTACGGAGGGTTTTAAATGACGGAAACGGAGGGATTCGAACCCTCGCGCCGCTCTCGCGACCTACACCCTTAGCAGGGGCGCCTCTTCAGCCAACTTGAGTACGTTTCCATATGGCTCCGCAGGTAGGATTCGAACCTACGACCGATCGGTTAACAGCCGATAGCTCTACCACTGAGCTACTGCGGATTAATATGAATTTATATAATGTATCTCTATGAGCACAAATATTATTATATCAATAAACTTAAAATTTGCAAGGGATTATATTTAAAAAATATACGGAACATTTACACTATATTAATATAAAAGTTCCGTATGATTTAAAATTAAACGTGAAACTAGTTATCTTGCAATAGTGAATAATGTGAAAGTGCTTCGAAAATATTTAAAGTTGTTTTTTCATAATCAATTGGCATTTCTGGATTATTTGATTTCATACGTGATTGTTTATCAACCATGTAATAATAGAATATGCAGTTAGAGTATTGGTGCCAAATACTGTGATAGGATACATTCAGTGTTAACGTTTGGTGATTTGCGAAGATGATTTTACATTTTCGATTTTTGAGAGGTTTGATTTCATGAACATAATGCATATTGATCCACATGTTTTCTTCTAAACGATCTGAATGGGTTGGGAAAAAGTACGTAGGGAATAGAGGCGTCAATAAGATAGGTGGTTTGCTAGTAATGCCAGCAATACGTTGCGTTTCGGATTTTTTACTAATATAACTGTTTCCATAAAACTTACATGATCGCTCGACAATCTTTTGTGTTTTAAATGGACTCGTTACAATTGAGGAATCATACTTTAATATTTCTGATCCTTTCGTTTGCTCATAGGCATCAATAACTGGTTTGATGACCATGTCGCCTTTCCGAATAATATATACGGTATTTTGGGTTTGAGAAATTTTTGTCATCTCTTAACCTCCTTAAAATAAAGTTATTATTAAGCGTTAAAAATACAACGATTAATAATATAAATTTATTATATAAAAATTTTATATGTTGTCAAGATATTCATTACATATAAAATTACACATATTTTTTGTGAAAAGTCAGAATATTCGATTGATTTAAAAAATAAAAACTTGTATACTATCCTTATACAAAAAAGAAAGGCAGTGATTGCAATGAATTACAACACGAATGTCAAACATACGACGTTAGAAGACTTTGTTACTACAGTTAATGATTTAGGCGTAGAGATGGTCATTGAAGAGGCCCTTCGTCAAGGAAGAAAAAAGCAACTATTGAAGTTGATTGATGAGGCACTTATTAATAAGAATGAAGAAGCATTTATCAATTATACGAACGAATATAAAAATCTGGAGGCATTTCTCAATGAGTAAATTAGGATCCTGTCACTCATCATTATAAAAGGTCTATTCACTACTTAATTATAGTTAGCGAATAGACCTTTTTTATTTATATTTTTGTCCACCGTTTGATTTACCCTCAATTTTATTACGAATCCACTTTACTAAGTAGCCTGTTATCACGATTCGAATGACACGTTTAATGATATTCATATTAACTTGCTCCTTTTTTAAATTGTTTATTTGAGTTTACCCGTTCTATACATAATTAAAGATATTATCTATAATTATTTATTAAAAAGTTATGAATGTCGCTTATTTGGTATATAAATATAGCCATATTGATCTGCTTTAGTTGTGAAGATGACAATAATCCCATGAATAATGGAAACGATAGTAGGAATTGTAGTCCAGAAGAAAACTAAATGAAAGACGCCTTGCCATACTTTATCTGCATAAAATTTATGAATACCGACACCGCCTAAAAACAAAGAACATAATACATATAATGTTTTATTAACTCTCATAATAATGATGCCTCCTTAAATTTATATTTTAAGCATTTCAAAAATTAAATCAAATAATACTCAGATATTAGATAATGTATTTATAATCAAAATTTCAATGCTTCAATTTATTGCAATTAATTTATTATTATTTGTAAATTTTATATAATATAGTTAATACACTAATCGAAAGGGGAATTAACTAATGATACGAAAAGCACGTCCGAGCGATAGTAAGTCAATTGCAGAATTATGTTACATTATTTGGAAAGATATGGAACTTGATATTGTGCAAGAAATTTCCAAAGAAAGAGTTATTCAAGCTATTGAAGAGAGTATCGTTAATATTAATTATAGAACGAATTATAATAATATCTGGGTATATGAGCAGGACGACGAAGTGGCAGGTTGTATCATTGCCTATGAGGGCTCTAAAGAATTAGAGTTAGAAGCAGCATGGAATGAATTACCATTAGAGGATGACATAAAAGCACTTGGAACGCCATTGCCATTGAAAGAATCGAAGGATGATGAATGGTATATTGAAGCTGTTGCTACGTTTTCAAAGTTTAGAGGACAAGGTATTGCAACGAAACTATTTAATTATTTAATCGCAACGTATCCAGATACAAAGTGGAGTTTAAGTTGCGACTATGATAATCCGAGAGCTAAGAAATTGTATGAACGATTGGGCTTTAAATGGACTGAAGATGTGGAATTATATGGTCATCAATATTTACACATGGTTTATTCATCATAAAGTAAAAAAATAGAACGGAGGAGACAGAAATTAGAAATCATTTCAAAGTCTCGTTCTCCGTCCTATTTTACTTGTATCAACATTTAAAATGTCACAAGTGATGTATTATATACCACCTAATAAAGCACTAATGTATATGCCTAATGCGTATAATACACCGAAGATTGTATTTGTTTTTCCAGTTACAGCCATCGCAGGCATCATACTTGCAGGTGTGTCATTCTTCTTGAAGCGACGGATCGCTTTGACTGGCATAGGAAATGATAGCAATACAAGTAAATAAAATAGTGAACCGCCATCTACAAATAGCGCAGTATAAATAACGAACACATATGCAACGATATACATAATTGCCATAAATGTAATTGAAGCGTTCTTACCTAATAGGATTGGTAATGTTTTACGCCCACTCGCTTGGTCTTTAACTCTATCGCGAATATTATTAGCCATGTTAATTAAGCCAATTGTAATAACAATCGGAATACTAATCCAAACTACAAAGCCATTAACATTGCCAGTTTGAATAAAGAACGCTAATAAAATAATAATCATGCCCATAAACAATCCAGAAAATAGTTCACCAAATGGTGTCCAAGAAATAGGCATTGGGCCACCAGTGTATAAATAACCAATTGCCATACAAACGATGCCTACTGGAATAATCCAAAATGAACTATTAGCTGCTAAAATGATACCGAGAAATGCAGCAATGATATAAAAAGCAATTGCTAGATTCATGACAAGTTTTGGACTCATACCGTTTCTTACGATAGCACCACCGATACCAACGGAAGTGTGATCGTCTAAACCTTTTTTAAAGTCATAATACTCGTTAAACATGTTCGTTGCAGCTTGAATAAGTAAACAAGCAATTAACATTGCAAGAAATAACATGAATTTAATGTGATCTTGACTACCTAATAAAAAAAGTTTAGCAGTTGCTGTACCAACTAATACAGGTACAACAGCAGCAGTTAAAGTATGAGGTCGCATCAAATGCCAATATTTTCTAACAGTAGAATATTGTTGATATTGATTTGTCATAATTTGATCTACCTCTTATAGTATATAGTTTTAACATATGTATTTTAAAGGAATCATATATAAAGGTCAATTGGCGTGAAATATTTCCCTAGAAGATTAAGCAATTATGCCACTATAAATAGTTAAAAATGATACAATATTGTAATGAGAAAAAATAGATAATGAAAGAAGTGAAATGAATGGCTGCGAATATAAAGGAAGATGACATTATTGAGTCAATATATGAAAGTAACAAAAGCTGGGTATCTGTTGAAGTGAAAATTGATAGAGCACTTGCGCCTGACGAGTTGTTCAATTTAACAGAAGCACAAGCAGGGGATCGCTTTTATTTTCGCTTAAATGATAATGCGTCTTCGTTTTTCGGCTATCATGCTGTTCAAAGGTTTAAAAATAACTTTGATAACAAGCAATCGATCTTTCGTGAGTGGGAAAAATTTAAAAAAGATGTAGAATTAGTTCACCCAGATATAGAAAAGCATCATTTAAAAGTCATTGGAGGATTTCAATTCTCTAGCCATAAGTCTGATGATGAGTGGCGAGAATTTGGCATCAATCATTTTGTAGTGCCTCAAGTACTCATTTCGAATATTAATCAGACTACTTATCTGACTTATACAGTGGAAAGAGCCAATTTTGATATTGAAGCATTCAAAGAGGTAGTCGCTTTCTTTGAAGAGGCGCACATTGGACAAGATGATCAAGGTGAAACATTAGGAAATATCTTACGAATGGAAGATATTTACGTTGATGAGTGGAAAGAACTGGTTAGAGATGCGATTGCTCAGCTTGATGAAACTAAAAAAATTGTGCTTGCTAGACGTCGTATGATCAAATTTGATAAGCCAATTAGTATACCTTACGTGCTTAATCGCGCACTACAAAATGAAAAAAATAGCTATTTATTTATTTTAGAGTCCAACCAATCTGTATTCTTTTCACAAACACCAGAACAACTTCTTAAGGTAGAAGATGGTGTTTTATCTACGAAAGCAGTAGCTGGTACGATTAAACGATCTAACGACACTGAAGAAGATGAAAAAAATATACAAGCATTTTTAAAGGATAAAAAGAATTTAGGTGAACATGATTTTGTAGTTAGAAGTATTCTAGATGATATCACACCTTACGTTGACCATATTGAATATAATCATACACCGAATATTTTAAAAAATGACCATTTATATCATTTATATACGCAAATACAAGGTCAGTTAAAAAACAATTCATTTATTGGGTTAATAGATGAAATGCATCCTACACCAGCGTTGGGTGGCTATCCTAAAGATGAAGCACTCAAATTTATTGAAGAAAATGAGTTTGGAACGCGCGGTTTATATGGTGCACCGGTTGGCTATATTGACATGAATGATGATTGTGAGTTTATTGTAGCCATACGCTCAATGTTAATGAAACAAAATCAAACGACGTTATTTGCAGGATGCGGAATTGTAAAAGATTCTGATCCAGATAGCGAATTAGCTGAAACAGCGGTTAAATTTTCACCAATGATGAATGCTTTAGGAGTAGTGGATAAGAATGAATCATAACGAAGCATTAACTAAACAAGTATATACCTTTGCATCTGAGTTATATGCCTATGGTGTACGTGAAGTAGTCATTAGTCCCGGCTCAAGATCTACACCATTAGCAATTGCGTTTGAGGCACATCCCAACATTAAGACTTGGGTACACCCAGACGAACGTAGTGCGGCATTTTTTGCTTTAGGTTTAATAAAAGGGAGCGAACGACCTGTAGCGATTTTATGTACTTCAGGTACTGCAGCAGCGAATTATACGCCAGCAATTGCAGAGAGCCAAATCAGTCGTATACCTTTAATCGTGTTAACAAGTGATCGTCCTCATGAATTAAGAAGTGTAGGCGCACCTCAAGCGATTAATCAAGTGAACATGTTTGCAAATTATGTTAATTTTCAGTTTGATATGCCTGTCGCTGATGGTACTGAATACATGCTAGATGCCATTTATTACCAAATGCAGATTGCAAGCCAATATTTATATGGTCCTCATAGAGGTCCAATTCACTTTAACTTACCATTTAGAGAGCCATTAACGCCTAATCTTGAAAGACAAGAATGGTTGACGTCTTATACTAAAAAGTTACCGCATTATCAAAAAAATATTAACGTTCAAGATATCAGTCATATTTTAAAAGAGAAAAAAGGATTGATTATTGTCGGTGACATGCAACATCAAGCTGTTGATCAAATTCTTACATATGCAACGGTGCACGATTTACCTATACTTGCTGACCCATTGAGTCAGTTACGTAAGTATAATCATCCTAATGTGATAACGACGTATGACTTATATTTTCGTGCAGGGATTGATTTAGATGTTGATTTTGTTATTAGAGTTGGGAAACCAGTTATCTCTAAAAAGTTAAATCAATGGCTTAAACATACGAATGCCTATCAAATACTTGTTCAAAATAATGACAAAATAGATGTTTTTCCAACACCACCTAGTGTGTCTTACGAAATATCTGCAAATGATTTCTTCAGAAACCTTATTGAAGAATCAGCAGTTGAACGTAAAGACTGGATAGAAATGTGGCGAACACTTGAATCTCAAGCGAGACATCATATTGATAAACATATGTCACATGCGACAGATGAAGCGGCATTTGTAAAAACAGTCATTGATAAACTGACTAAAGAAGATGCTATTTTTGTAAGTAATAGTATGCCAGTTCGTGACGTAGATAATTTACTTTACAATAGTGAAGTTGAAGTATACGCAAATCGTGGCGCAAATGGTATTGATGGTGTTGTGTCTACAGCTATTGGCATGGCTGTACATAAGAAAATAACGTTATTGATAGGTGACTTAGCCTTTTATCATGATATGAATGGTCTTTTAATGGCAAAAATTAACAACATTCATTTAAATATTGTATTGCTAAACAATGATGGTGGAGGTATATTCTCATATCTTCCACAGAAGGCGTCTGCAGAAGCTTATTTTGAAAGATTATTTGGCACACCAACTGGATTAAATTTTGAATATACAGCGCTACTTTATGATTTTTCATTCAAACGCTTTAATTCGGTAACGGATTTCACTCAAGAAAAGCTGTCACACATGCATTCACATATTTATGAGTTGGTAACGAATAGAGATGACAATATGTCGCAACATCAAATTCTATATAAGAAATTGAGTGGTATTCTGAATGTTACATTATAACTTTTATCAGTCAAAACGAGAGACAAATCAATTATTAGTACTTCTACATGGCTTTATAAGTGATAGTCGTACGTTTGATGCGCACGTGGATCCATTGTTACAAGAGGTTAATGTGTTAACCGTTGATTTACCAGGCCATGGCCAAGATCAATCCTCAATGGATGTAACATGGGATTTTCCATTTCTTGCGAAGCAATTGGATAAATTATTAGACATGTATGAATCTTATAAAGTCACGTTATTAGGCTATTCAATGGGTGGTAGGGTAGCACTATACTATGCACTGTATGGTAAACACACAATTAACAAATTGATTCTTGAAAGTAGTTCACCGGGAATTAAAGAAGAAACTAATCGTTATGAGCGACAACAAATAGATGCTGCTAGAGCGAAAGTGTTAGAAATAGCTGGATTAGAAGTCTTTGTAAATGATTGGGAAAAATTACCGCTATTCTATACACAACAGCATTTGGATAAAGCGCAAAAGACAGCTATGCGTGACATGCGTATGGCTCAAGACCCTTATAAATTGGCAAAGGCATTACGTGATTACGGTACGGGGCATATGCCTAACCTATGGGATCAAATCAGTCGAATTCAAATACCGTGCTTTATATTAACAGGTGAATTAGACCAAAAATTTGTGAAGACTGGACAAGCTATGAACAAAGATATGCGCTATAGCCAAGTCCATACCTTTTCCAATGTAGGTCATACAATTCATGTGGAAGATAAAGCGGAATTTGATACAATAGTATTAGGTTTTTTAAAGGAGGAGCAAAATGACTAGACAGTGGGAAACACTTAGAGAATATGATGAAATAAAATATGAATTTTATGAAGGTATTGCAAAAGTAACAATTAATCGTCCAGAAGTGAGAAATGCTTTTACACCAAAAACGGTTGCTGAGATGATTGATGCTTTCAGTCGTGCACGTGATGATCAAAATATTTCTGTAATCATCTTAACTGGCGAAGGTGACAAAGCCTTTTGTTCAGGCGGTGACCAAAAGAAACGTGGGCATGGTGGTTATGTAGGTGAAGACCAAATTCCTCGTTTAAATGTATTAGATTTACAACGTTTAATCCGTGTCATTCCTAAACCAGTAATCGCAATGGTTAGAGGTTATGCCATCGGTGGTGGTAACGTATTAAATGTAGTATGTGACTTAACAATCGCTGCTGACAATGCTATTTTCGGACAAACAGGTCCTAAAGTAGGTTCATTTGATGCTGGTTATGGTTCTGGCTACTTAGCAAGAATCGTTGGCCATAAAAAAGCGCGTGAAATTTGGTACTTATGTCGCCAATACAATGCACAAGAAGCTTTAGACATGGGCTTAGTTAATACAGTTGTACCATTAGACCAAGTTGAAGATGAAACGGTTAAATGGTGTAAAGACATTATGAAACATTCTCCAACAGCTTTACGTTTCTTAAAAGCTGCTATGAATGCTGATACGGATGGCTTAGCTGGCTTACAACAAATGGCTGGAGATGCTACATTACTTTACTATACTACGGATGAAGCGAAAGAAGGTCGTGACGCGTTTAAAGAAAAACGTGATCCAGACTTCGATCAATTCCCTAAATTCCCATAAACCGGTTAATGATAAAACAAATATAAATATAATTAAAGGACACTTGTATAGTGATAAACTGATAAACTGTTTAATCGCTATTAACAAGTGTCCTTTTAAATTAAGGTATCAATTATAATATTTTTTTAAAAATAATTCTAATCGACGCATACCTTCTTTTAAGACATCCATATCGTAAGCATAAGAAATGCGGATATAACCTTTACCCATATCGGTAAATGAAGACCCAGGCACCATTGCTACGTGGGCTTCTTCAAGCACTTTTACGCAAAAGTCAAAATCATTAGACGTAAACTGTCGAATACTTGGGAATATATAGAATGCACCTTCTGGTTGAGCATCAAGTTCAAAACCTAATTCTGTTAGTTTACTGACTAGATAGTCACGACGCTCGATATAGGCTTGGTTCATATATTGAGGTGCATCTAATCCTTCATTGAGTGCAGCAATGCAGGCAATTTGTGAAGGTACATTTGCACAAATGCAATTATAAGCATGCATAAATGTTAGCTTTTCAATTAAATATTCAGGCCCTAGTAAGAAGCCGATACGAATACCTGTAGCAGAATGAGATTTACTTAAACCACCAATAAGTAAAAGCTGATCGCGTATCTCTTCAAATTCTGCAAAGGAAACATGTTTACCTTTAAATGTATTTTCCGCATAAATTTCATCACTAATAATAAAGATCTCTTTATCTTTTAAATAATTTACAATGCTTTTAACTTCTTCACGATCTAGTATGACGCCCGTAGGATTCGTAGGGTAATTCAACAAAATTGCTTTTGTCTTATCAGAGTAGTGTTGAGCAATTAATTCAGGCGTGATTTTAAATTCTGTCTTTGTTGTATCTATATATACAGGGTGCCCACCTAAAGTCTCTACTAATGGAATATAACCAGCGTAAATAGGCCCCGGAATTAATATTTCATCACCAGGTTCGATAATACTACGTAATGAAGTATCAAGTGCTTCACTTGCACCATTCGTGACAATAATTTCTTCTTCACTATAATAGAAACCGTATTTATTATTGAAATAGTTACGAATTGCCTGACGTGTTTCAGGTAATCCTTTATTATGTGAGTAACTCGTTTTATCTTCTTGTATTGCAGTGATATAGGCCGCTTTCACCACATCTGGCATAGGAAAGTCGGGTTGACCAATTGTTAAATTGACGCAATCATCAATATCCTTCATACGATTAGAGAACTGACGAATACTTGGTGCCCTTAAAAATTTAGCGTTTGAATTTAAAGTTAATTTCATTTTTACACCTCAAAAAACCAAATTATAATAACCGTACATGTTACTATAAATTTTTAGAATAATCTTATAATAACATATTTTAGCTACCATAATTTGGTAAGTATTGTTTTATATGATTTTGTCATTATCCTTTAAATGAAGAAGGTTTCTTCAAATTGATTAAAGGATTTGTCCATTTACAAACAAAATTCGTTGATAGTAAATAAACAATCACGATTGAGATTATAAATAAATAGCCATAAGTAAGAACGGACGTATGAGATTTAAATGGATATATTTCATAACCTCTAACGATGCCTATAACTAGTCCATGGAGTAAATAGATATACATCGTACGATTACCAATATAAGTATAAAAACGTTTAGTCGTACTCATTAAATTAAGAAATGAAAACATAGTTACAAATATGATGAAGTAAAGTAATAAACGTTTTAAGGGACTATATACATCTTCGTTATTATTTTCGAGAGAAGTGTAAGGACTGCTACCTAAGAGCCAATCTGAATTGATTGGATGGATGTAATAAACGATGAAAAATATGATAAGTACAATAATTGAAAATACGTTTATTTTTTTATTACGCAATAGTTGCGTATGTGAACGTGTTGTTAAATAGCCAACATAGAATATTGGGAAAAATACAATTGTTCTAGAAATACTCAAATAACCATCGATATCGTCAGAAAAACCAGCAAGTATTGAAATGATTAATGCGATAGGTAACACATAATATGCTTTGTATCGACGTACAATGACAAGTATGACGTGAAAACTAAATAATGTAAGTAAGAACCATAAAGCAAATACTGGATTAAATGGATCCATTTGTATTGCGTCACTTTTACCAGTTAAAAAATAATAAACTGAGAAAAAGGCATAAAAGATCGCATATGGTGCAAGTAACTTTTTAGCTACATTCTCTAAATAATGTGGTTTATCCAAATGTTTGGCAAAGTATCCAGAGATAAATAAAAATGATGGCATATGGAAACTATAAATAAGTAAATATAATGCAGATAACGATTTACTTTCAGAAGTATAGGGTTGAATCATATGACCGAACACGACTAAAAAGATGAGGATGGCTCGAGCGTTATCGAAAAAGTAATCTCTTTTTGTATCAATGGACATACGATTGTCTCCTTTTTTATTAATAACTGTATCTAATTTAGTATATTTTGACACTTCAATGCAACAATTTAGAAAAAATGTTGGTTATTAAATAAGCTTAGATATATACATTTTATTAGATTTTAAGATAATTATTTCAACTATGAATATTATTTTTTGAATAGGGAAGAGGAAGTTAATAAGCAAAAGGAGAGGATTACCATTAATATATTAAAAAATACGTTTAAATTGTTACATCCAATGGTAGGTGGGAGTATCATTGGTCGAGTCATAGCGAAAGAATCAAAAGAGGATTATAACCAATTTAGAAAGCCACCATTTTCACCGCCTACAAAAGCTTTTCCAATTGTTTGGCCAATCTTATATGTACTCATGGGCGTTTCTTATTTACTCACTACAAAAAATAATGAACAGACGACTAAGATTAAAGTGACTCACTATAGTCAGTTAGCTTTAAATTATTTATGGTCAATACTTTACTTTAAAAAGAAAGTTAGAGGCATTGCCTTTATTGAAAGTATGATGTTGTTTATCTCTGTCGTCGTTAATACAATTTCAATGTTTAAAATACATCGTATTGCAGGTTTATTACAAATTCCGTATGTCATGTGGTCTGCATTTGCAAGCTATTTAAATGCAGGTAATTATTTCCTTAATAAAGATAACCCGAACTATAAAAAACAATAGAAGTGTCAGGCGCAAGCAATGTTTCGTTACATTTCACGTTTGCCTCAATGGTGAGTTAAACTGAATGAAATTAAAATTGAATTATTGAGATATGTATTGTGACAAAATATTGAAAGTACATGACATATAAAAAAATCATAGTATAATAGTATTATCAATTACAAAAGTGGAGTAGAACAACAATGTATAATCAACTAGAAAAACTTATTACACTAACAAATAATGACCTGAATTTGGTTAACAGACGATTTGGACAACGCACGGACATTACAAATGATCAACTAGAATTATTGCGCATATTATATAGCTTTGATCGTTTATCACAATATGATTTGACGATGAAGATTAGCAGAGAACAATCTATTGTTTCTAGATGGATTAAGAAATTAGTCCAGAAAGGCTATATCACAAGTCAACAATCACATGAAGATTTACGTTGCAAAGACTTATGTCTAACAGAAGAAGCGCGTAATTTAATTCAACAAATCAATACTGCAAGATGTGAGTTAATAGAAGCACGTTGCCAATGTCTAAGTAAAGAGGAAATACAAAGTCTAAATCAGTTATTAGACAAACTGAATAGCCGTCATATATATATTTAAGAAAATAAGCCATAACGTTTTAATGAATCTTGTTAGAAGATCATTTTAGCGTTATGGCTTAATTTATGAGCATATCAGAAGAATAATCGTTTACATTATTAAGGCTGGGACAAAATCAAATGTCCCAGCCTCTACTTTTTTAGTTTTTTAACCATTCTATCTTCCAGTTATTTGACTGAAGAATGTCATTATTTAGTATAACTTGTGATATCGAAATATTTACCAACTGCTTTAATCTCACTGTATAGTTGTTTTAAATATTGAGCGTTAATATTAGCCCAGTTAATATCAGTTGCATATTGATGCGTAGCAGGGTGATCTGGATTCCAACGCATTTTGTATAATGTATTTTGTCCAGCTTTAATATAGTCTTTGCCTATAAATTTAGCACCACCAATAATAGCTTTAGATACTGAGTTCCAACCAGCTTGTTTAGCATAGTTAATGCCACTGTATAGTGGATTAGCATCGTATGCAGCTATACCAAATACGTTGTGATATTTTGTAGCACTCTTAGTAGTAACATAATTATTAACAATATTAGCACCTTTAGCTAATTGAGATTGACCATTACCTGTTTCAATTAAAGCGTGTGCAACTAAGTAAATTTCATTAATACCTGAAGTGGCAGCCGCTTGACTGAATGCTTGTCCTTGATTCTCAAGTACACCTTTACCTTTAAGTAATTGGTTTAAACTTGCTACAGAAATGTTTTGTGGACGATCTAAACGTAAGAATTGATACTTAAGTGTTTCATCTTTAGCTAATCGTTCAGGGTTCATCGCATTTTTAATTTCACTATAAGTAGCATTAGACCAACCATAACCGTTTCTTTGAACTTGTGGTGGTGCACCATAAGCATTTTGTTGAAGTGACACAGCTTGATTTAAAGTTCTATATGATTTTGAATACTTAACTAATTCTTTCTTCAAATCAGTATCTTTAATCCATACATACTTACCATTGCTTAATTTACCATAATACCAAGTTTTACCATTGATGACTTTACGGTTCGTTACTTGGAAAATTTGTTCATTAAATGCTTTTAATGAAGTTGCTTTTGCAGAGGTAGGATCATCATAATAAAAACCATTATAGTTATTAATAATGAATTCATATTGATACTTTTCACCATTATTTGATGATGTATTAGATGATGTTAAGTCATCTTTAGCAATCCAACCTGTTTTACCATTAACAGTACCATATAAGTAAGATGTATTGCCTACAACAACTGATTTAGATACTTTAAATGATTGATTAGCTAAGTCTTTATTGTCTAAACGTTGTTGATTTGTACCCCATGCGATTGAGTAAAGTCCATTATTTTTATTATTAATTTTGTATGTGCCTGATGTTTTTTGTACAGAACTTGAATTTTGAATATTTAAGTCCTTAACATTAAACCAACCTAAAGGTGTATTTTGTGTCGTGTTTTGAAGTAACACATACGTATTACCATTAACTGTTTTTTCTTTAGAAACATTGAAAGTACGATTTGCATATTTAGACGCATTTTTACCAGTTTTATCATAAACAGTTGCGTGTGCACCACTGTTATTTGCATTAACTTGAGCTACTTTAGACACTGTTTGTGTTGAAGATGTAGATGGTTTAGTAGCTTTTGTATTCACTGCAATCTTAGCGTTTACTTTAGGTGCTTGTTGCACATCAGTTGATTTAATCCAACCCCAAATATTATTGATTACACCATGTAAGTATGTTTCATTTTCGACTTTAAGGTTATCAATTGATTTTAATTGTTTGCCACTAGATGGAACTGTAGCTTTAACTTGTTTAGCTGTTCCCCAAGGTGTGTCATAAATATTGGCATTACCTTTAATATTGTAATAAGTGGCAGTTGTCTTGGTAGGTGTTGAAGACTTAACAGTAATTTCTGAAGCCGGAATCCAACCTCGTGAAGCATTACCATTATAATCAGAAATTAAGTAATAATCTTTATTGTTTAACGTAGCTTTCTTAGTGATGTTATACGTCTTACCACCAAGCGTAGCATTTGCTTTTGCGTTCTTATCATAAACAGTTGTATATGCTCCTTTATTCTTAGTAGAAACTTGGCCTAAAGTATTTTTAAGGTTAGACACTTTTAATGTGTTGTCTACTGCTGGTGTTTTACTGCCTGATGTTGGTTTAGTTATATCAGTTAGGAAAGCTTTGCTAACCCATCCATTTTTACCATTTAATGAACCAAATAAATAAGTGGATTGGCCTACTTGTTGAGATTTTGTTGCTTTAAATGGTGCAGTATTTGATTTAGAAACCGTTCCAGCTACTTGATTATAATTACCCCAAGGTACTGTATATAGTGTAGTACCAGATTTAATATTGTATGATTGGTTAACTTTTACAGGTGATTTTACAGTGTTATAAATCGTTTCACCTTGTTTAACCCAACCGTATACTTTACCACTATTATAGTCAGATACTAAATAGTATTTGTCTTTGCCAAGTGTAGCAGATTTAGTAACAGATAGAGTGTTATGCACTTGATTTGTAGCTTTACCTTTAACATCATAAACGGTTGTATATAAGCCACTATTATTTGTTTTAATTTGAGCTAGTCCAGTATTAGCATTAACGGTTAATTTAGGTGATGTGGTAGTTGAACCACTATTACTTGAGCCACCTTTATTTGTATTAGATGAACCGCTATTACTTGAAGTTGTACCCCAAGGTGCGACTTGACCTGTTTTGATTAAATATTTTTCATTAATTAAATCATATAATTCGTTATAAGAATAGTTATGATTTTGTAAATAAGCGTGTGGATCTGAATGATCCGTGCCACCTAAGAAACGGCTGATAGCATAGTGTGTCCATACAGTACCTTGACCGTCATTCTCAGCACTGTTAGGTTTTAAACCGTAATATTGTAATTGTGTTGCAGCATAATCTGCATAGTTATTCATTGACTTAGCAAATGAAACATAGTCATGTGTATGCACAATTTCAACATTGATGAAACGATTATTAGCTTGCGGACCTGCACCCCATGATAAGTAGTCAGTAGGGGCAGTTTCAATGATACGGTTGCCATCAACAAATGCATGAACAAATGCTGAATTGTAATTATTTTTCATATAATTAATTTCGCCATCAATTGTTGAATTATCATTAGCAGTATCATGAACTACAATACCTTCAGGTCGACCTACACCATTGCGATAGCCATATTTAGGGAAGTATGATGAATAATTCTCTTCAATCTTAGGTGCTTGTAAGTTATTTGAGCGAATATAATTGTTAATTGATGAACTAACTTGTGGTTTATATTTTGGTAAAGATGATGTCGTTGCTCTAGCAGCATAACGTTTAACTGTTTTTACGGGTGTTGCTGAACCACCTTTGCCACCAACTGATCTAAATCCAGAATAACCTGATTGCGCGTTGTGTGATGCTGACGTTTGAGTAGCATTCGTTGAAGCATTCGTTGAAGCTTTTGGCGTTGTTGTACTTTCAGAATTAGCTACTTTCGACGATTTAGCTTGCGCTACATTTGATTGCGTAGCATTTGTCACGTTATCACTATAAGTACTAATGTTCTCAGTAGTAGTTTGTTTATGCGCTGTTTGTTGCTTTGATTGAGCTGCTTGATTAGATTGAGTTGGAGTAACAGTTGATTGATTTGTATTATTTTTATTTGATGAAGTTAAACGTGCTGTTTGTTGTGAACTTTCATCAATTGCATTGTTTTGGTTTTTAACATCTTGTGTAGCTTCTTGGTTTGTATTCGCAGACGTACGCTCATTTGTTTGTTGTTCAGATACTTCTGAAGCATTTACAGAAGCTTGTGATGTTTGATTATTCGTATTCACATTATTTTGGGATTGATTCGTATTCTCTTTTTGGTCTACTTTGTTTAATGTTGATGCTTGTTGTTCATTGTTTTGAACTTTAGTTGACGTACTATTTGAATCTGCTGTATTTGTATTAGCTGTATTTTGTTTCTGTGCACCTTGTTGATTTTGTGATGACGTATCAACTGTATTTAAGTTATCTAATTTAGCATCGTATGTTTTACTTGCTGTAGCAACAGATGCTTTTACATTTTCAGGATTTTGATATGTTTGTACACCTGAAACATTTTGTGCTGAATTCGTTACTTCTTTTTTAGCCTGTTCAGCATTTTTAATATTTTGTTGATCGTCAATCACATTATTTGTGTTGTTAGAATTTTGATTCGTTTCAGCTGCATGTGCTTGTTGTGTTGTAAATGCAGCACCAAATAAAGTGATTGCAATCATGGAAGGGAATTTTAAATTAAACTTTTTGGTCATATTGTTACTCCTCGTTATTAGTATAGTTACAATTCCATTATAGTATTTTAAAATTTGCTATGATTTGATTTAACTTATTTGTAAACTAACTTTAATACTTTCTTACTTATATTAAACAAATTATGAATTTACTAAAGGGTTAGCGGGGTAGAATTAATAATTAAAAGCACATTTATCAAATAGGTTAACGAAATTAAAAAATTACATATAATACATGTAATTTGAATGTACCCTGTTTATATATTCTTATACATTTTGATATGATCGATATTCTCTTCAATAAAAATGTCACCTGTTGACATATAACCTAGTTTCTCGTAAAAACCTTGTGCCTGTACTTGTGCATTTAATACTAATTGTTGATATCCTTGTTCTTTCGCAAAACGTTCGATGGCGTGCATTAAAGTTTTACCATACCCATCTTTTCTATAATCTTTTAGAATAGCAACTCTTTCTACTTTAGCAGCGTCATTATATGGTCTAAACCTTGCACATGCAAATGGCATATGATTTGAATCATACCCAATAACATGTGTTGAACTTTCTTCAAATGAATCTAATTCATTTTCCAAAGGAACACCTTGTTCTTTTACAAATACTTCTTGTCTTATGTAAAAACAGTCTGATAACATGTCTTTATTTTTTACGATTTCAAACATTTCAAAGCCCCCTATAGATATAATTATTAAAAATTTTAAAAATTCAAATTAAAAAAATTATAAAGTTATTCTATCTGATTTATAAACAGAAAAAAACTCCTTTTTACAAACAATAAGTAAAAAGGAGTAGGAATATCGTTTTTATAATGCTTCTTGGCGAACAATGGCGCTATATTGCCAAAATATTCTCATTTGAGCAATATTCCAGTTATTCATGCCCATAGTGTAGCCTGAAGGTTTAAATATGTTAACATCAGTCACTTCTAATGCTGCAGCAATGAGATATTGAAGAGGTACGCTAATACTTTGCATTGTCTCGGTAATACCATTCTCATTGTAGACCCAGGAGAATGGTAAATCTGATTCAAAAACATCCACTTTATTGAAAATTTCAGGTAGGGCAAGAATATAACATGCGCCATTTACAATAGGGTTAATTGAATTCTCACCGTAGTAAACTAAAAGGGCTTCATAATTTTCGCGATGTTCGTGGTTTACGTAAAAGAACTCACTTCTGAATAAAGCCATGTCTTTGCTATGAATAATTTGTTGCTCTAAAACATTGAACATGCCGTTAATGTTAGCAGCTTTTTCATATGTTTTACGTGACATAGTATGTGATCCTCCCAATTAATATAATTGATTTGTTTGATTTTGGTTGTTATTAAATGAATCGGATTGATTTGTCTGATTATAATTGTTGGTTTGACTGTAATTATCGTTTTGCGTAGTACCCTGACTATTTTGGCCATAACCACCGTATGAATTTGAATTATCTGTTTCTGTTGACTGTGTTTCAGTTGTATTATCGTTACTTGCTGAATTATCAGTACTATCATCAGTAGAAGATGTATCTTTTTGATTATTTTTCAATAATGACTGATCAAGAGGTGTAAGTGGTATTAGTGTGCCGTAATGTTTAATTACACGTTGATCTAAGAAATCATCCTTATCTGTTATTTTAGATAGTCCTAAATCAGAACGCAATATATTTGAATATTTCATAATATTACTTACGCTCGGATTGTAATAGTAAATGTTTTGTAGGTAATCATCTTCACCTTTAAGTTGAGATGTTTTAAATTCAATATCATCAGATAAATACATAGATGCGAGTGATTTAATTTCAGAAGCGGTTAAATTGTGTTTGGCATTTTTCCCAACTATTTGTACTAAGTCATCTAATTTATCGTATGA
Source organism: Staphylococcus sp. GDX8P80P (assembly GCF_017893095.1). Taxonomy (NCBI): domain Bacteria; kingdom Bacillati; phylum Bacillota; class Bacilli; order Caryophanales; family Staphylococcaceae; genus Staphylococcus; species Staphylococcus sp. GDX8P80P. The sequence continues at coordinate 18,467 of NZ_JAESMI010000057.1, forward strand.
ATCTAAACTTTTAGCTTTTTGGAATAGCAGTTTAATTAAATCCATTTGTCTTTCGCCGCGTTTTAAGTCAGAGTCATGGTGTCTTGTTCTTGCAACAGCTAACGCTTCGTCACCGTTCAGTTTTTGGTATCCTTTTTTTATTTTAATTCTACCGCTGTCGTCTGTATTTGGTTCATTTAAGTCATAAGGGACGTCGTAATAAATCCCACCAAGTTCATCTACTGCTTCAACAAACGCATCCATATTCACACGTACATAGTAATCAACTGGAACATTTAGAGTAGCTTCGACAGAATCCATTGCAGCAACAGGTCCACCATAAGCATGTGCATGCGTTATTTTATCGTAATAACCAACTTTAGGAATGTAGCTAATCGTATCACGTGGGATACTCAGTAAGCGAATTTGACGTTTGTCAGGACTAAAGGTAGAAAGAATCATTGAATCTGTTCTAGAGTGTTCCGTTGTTTGGCCATTTTTTCGGCGACCTTCATTATCATCGATACCTAAGAATAAGAGTGATACGGCGTCTTTAGAAGGATTTACTATACCTTCTCGAATGCTCGACTGACGTTTTGAATCAGTCTTATCATAAGAGTCTTGCATTGCACTTTCAGAAGTTTTGTACAAATTGATGATAAAAATTACAGGAACAACGATTAATACTAATGTGAGTAGCATCATAAAATATTTTAAAAATCGGTTCATAGCATTTGCTCCTATACATATTATCTTTTATAAGTGATTTTATAATTCGAAAAATAAACACAACTATGTGGTTGTTTAAGCAAAATCATAAAAATCAAAGATAAAGTTTTTAGTTTTCGTAATTTGTTTATAGTCAAAGGTGTTAAAATGAATTGAATTAATATGTTCTATACTCTCATAGCCTTAAATTGTATTACTTTTTGGAGAAAATTACAACTTTAATTTTAATACAAGATTTACATAATTAAAATAAAATTAAAAAAAGAGATTTCGTTGCATTAATCTATACTTTATCATACTAAAGTATGATGAATTTAAAAATGATACGTGTATGATTAAAGAAAGATGAATTCAATGATGTTGTGTTATATAATATAAAATGTTGAATGAATAAAAAAATAATATAGATAGAATAGTTTTTGATTTAGACACGCTTCTATTTTAGATGTAAGAGGGACCTCATGAAAAATAACAAATTAAAAATTATAGCTTTTATTTTAGTATTAATCGTATTAGTGCTTCTCGTCATATTATTTGTCGTTAAAGTGACTAATTACAGTATTAAAGATAGTGCATATAATAATGTGAACGATAATAAGACATATATTGAACATAGAGATAAACACCACAAAAAGGCGCCTAAGTTAAAAACGGTTCAAGCGGATGATCATAGTATTAAACAAATTAATACATATTTAAAGAATGTTCATTTTAATGGATCGATCACAGTTTTAAAAGATGGGAAATTAATGCTTGATAAAGGCTACGGTTACCAAAATTTGGGTAGTAAGAAAAAAAACAACACAAATACGATGTATTTAATTGGCTCAGCACAAAAATTTACTACTGGCTTAATACTCAAGCATTTAGAATTATCAAACAAAATAAATATGAATGATTCTGTTACGAAATATCTACCTTGGTTCAAGACAAATAAAACCATTACCCTGAAAGATTTAATGTTACATAGAAGTGGTTTATATAAATTTAGTGCTAATCCAGATACTAAAAGTTTAGATGGAGCAGTACACGATATTCAAAGAAGAGGGATCAACAATAAGTATTATCATAAACATTTATATAATGATGCGAATTATTTAGTATTAGCACAGGTTATCGAATCAGTCACACATCAATCTTATGTAGAAAATTACTATAAATATCTAGCTGAACCTTATCACTTAGAACACAGTGCTTTCTTTAATGAAAAGCCTTTTAAAGAGAATATGGCTACGGGTTATAAAGTTAAAAATAATAAATTAAAAAAGATGAAACCCAATATTTTAGAGCAATACTACGGTGCTGGGAATTTATACATGTCTACGCATGATATGGCACGATTAGTTAATGACTTACAGCAAAACAATATTTTTAATCAAACGGTGACAACCTCATTGCTTCAAGAAATTGGAAGTACTAAATACCCAGAGTCATATAGATATGGCTTCTATGCGACACCACAAGTCAATCGAATTAATGGTGTATTCTTTGGTCAAATATATACTGTGTACTTTAATAAAGACTACATTATTGTATTGGCGACTAATAAAGTTGATAATGCTAAGCTATCCAATGAGTCGACGATTTCACATATTTACTATCAATTACTAGGTCAAAATATTTATGAAACGAAGTAAATAAAGTCGTGCATTTGAGGCAACGTTAATCTATAGGGCTATATAATATCGATATTAGCTGGATAGAGTGAGAGGACCTTTAAATTTAGTTTTATCAACTTTAGTTATCCTTATTGGAAAAGGGTCTAATAATAGGAAGGACATAAAAATATTCCAAAAATAAATTGGGAGTGGAGAAACGAAATCATATTGAAGTCGTTCTTTACTCCCATAGTTTTTATTTAAGTGTGTGTTTGAATATGGAAAGGTAGTTATCATTTAAACTTGATGTAACGATTGTACTGTTTGGATATGGAGAATCAAAATCGACAACTGTAGCACCTCTAGTCAGTGTACCTTGTAGTTCAATTTGTACATCAACCAGATGTGTTTCATAACTATCTGTGTCGAGTAGATAGAGTACAGTAAAGACGTCATATAATTTTAACCCTTGAGCAAAGTCCTTTTCTCTATAATGTTGAAAGAGTTGATAAAGCATTGCACTTGTTCGACTCATATGTTCGAATGACGCTAGATAGTCATGCGTTAATAAAGATTGTCGCGCTAAATCAAGGCCGATCATTGTAATAGGGAGACCACTATCAAACACAATATGAGCTGCTTCAGGATCGCTATAAATATTAAATTCAGCAAGCGGTGTTACATTACCTCGTCCAGCACTACCACCCATTAAGACAATTTCCTTAATAAAATCTTTAACTTCTGGAAATGTACTTATTAATAAAGCAATGTTCGTAAGTGGTCCTAGAGCAACGATTGTGATAGGGGTGTCTGTTTGTAAGAGAATATCTCTCATTGCAGTTATTGAATTAGTTGATGCTAATTGATTTATTGATATAGAAGGGAAGTCATAACCATCCATACCACTTTCTCCATGAACATGACTAGCATCAATAACCTTACTTATTAATGGTTTTGTAGCACCTCTATGAACTGGTACGTCACTGTTGAAGAAAGCTTTTAATTTTAGTACATTTGCAGTCGTTTTTTCGATACCAACATTTCCGTTAACAGTAGATATCATTTTAACATCAAAAGATGGATGTAATAGGGCGACACTTAATGCAGCTGCATCATCAATACCTGGGTCTGTATCTATAATTAATGGTAAACGCATTATTCAATTCATCTCCTATATAATGATTGGTTTAATATAAAGATAACTTATCTAAGATCGTAAATGAAAGTATAAAGAAAGAACCTGTTTGAAACGCTAAGGCGTTTCATAACAGGTTCTTTTAGTGAGATAAATATTAAATTATAAGTGGTGAGAATGTCCACCTTGCATAACCCAATACGTACCAACAACAGTCACTAACGTGATGATAATCGCAAAGATAACTTTGAACGATTGTACTTGACCATCTTTACCTTCAGTTAAGTGCATGAACATTAATAATTGAACTGCAGCTTGAATAAATGCAAAGCCAAAGATGATTGTTGTTTTAGCATGGAATGTCATGTTTGTGTATAGAGTTACGAAAACTGCTAATAACGTCAAGACGATTGAGGCTATAAAGCCAACTGTATGTTTTACGATTGTATTCATCCGCTATACACCATCCCTATCATATATACGGCAGTAAAGATGAAGATCCAAACAACATCTAAGAAGTGCCAGTATAAACTTACGATAAATAATTTTGGAGCATTGTATTTATTAAGACCACGTGTAGCTACCTGGATTAATAAACAAATGATCCAGCCAATACCTAATGACACGTGGGCACCATGTGTACCTAATAGGATGAAGAAACTAGACCAATAAGATCCAATTTGTGGTGTTACACCTTCAGAAACATAGTGAGCGAATTCGTAAATCTCGAATCCAACGAACACTAAACCTAAAAGTACTGTAAGAATCATCCAAAACATCATTAAGTTTTGTTTTTCTTTACGCATGTAATAAATTGAAATACCACATGTGTAAGAACTGATTAATAAGGCAAATGTCATAATTAATACAAGCGGTAACTCGAATAATTCAGTTGTCATTTTGCCTGCGTAATCGCCACCATGTTGCAACGTTAATAATGTTGCAAATAAGGTACCGAATAACGAGAATTCGGCTGTAAGGAAAATCCAGAAGCCAAGTTTATTTAATTGACCTTCGTGCGTACGTGAATCAACAGTATTTGTATCATGACTCATGACCTACAGCCTCCCTTTCTTTAATACGAGCTTCTCTTAAGCGAGCTTCATTTTCAGCAACTTCAGAAGCAGGGATATGATAACCATGATCTTGAACGAAACTTTGGTAAACTAATGAACCAAGAATACCTACTAAACAAATTATAGCAGGGACGATCGTTTCAAAGATTAAGAAGAAACCACCTAATAACATGAATATACCCATAAACACACCAGTATGTGTATTGTTTGGCATATGAATGTCTTTATAGTTATGGTTATCTAAATAATGACGACCATGTTCTTTCATATCAACAAATGTATCATAGTCATTCCAATCTGGAGTGATAGCAAAGTTGTATTTAGGTGGAATTGCAGAAGCAGTTGACCACTCTAAAGTACGTCCAAGACCATCCCAGTTATCTCCAGTAGCTTCACGTGGAGCTTTGATATGACTGTATACGATGCTTGCTACTAAGAATAGGAAACCAACAGCCATTAATAATGCACCAATAGTAGAGATTACGTTTAATAACCACCAACCATCAGAAGGCATGTAAGTGTATAAACGACGAGGCATTCCGTCTAATCCAAGAATGAATTGTGGTAAGAAACATACGTTAAATCCAATCATGAATAACCAGAAACACCATGCATTTAATTTTTCGTTTAATTTGTAACCCATCATCTTAGGATACCAGAAGATTAAACCAGCTAGGCAGGCAAATACTACACCAGTAACCAATGTATAGTGGAAGTGAGCTACTAAGAAATAAGTATTATGATATTGATAGTCAGCTGATGCCATCGCTAACATTACACCAGTAACCCCACCTAATAAGAAGTTAGGGATGAAGGCTAATGAGAATAGCATAGGTGACTCGAACGTAATACGTCCTTTATACAATGTTAATAACCAGTTGAAGAGTTTAACTCCGGTAGGTACACCGATTAACATTGTTGAAATTGAGAAGAATGAGTTGATTAATGCACCATTACCCATTGTGAAGAAATGGTGAACCCAAACTAAGAAACTTAAGAATGCGATACCAGCAGTTGCCCACACCATGCTTTGGTGACCGAATAAACGTTTACGAGCAAATGTTGGAATAATTTCAGAGTAAATACCAAATGCAGGCAAGATAACGATATAAACCTCAGGGTGCCCCCATACCCAGAAGAAGTTTGCCCATAACATTGGCATACCGCCATCAGCAACTGTAAAGAATGCAGTTCCAAAAATGCGGTCAGCTGTCATTAATGCAAGTACAATTGTGAATACTGGGAACGCAAGAATTACGATTAATGTCGTAATAAATGTAGTTACAGTAAACATTGGCATTTGCATGAATTTCATTGTTGGTGTTTTACATCTAAGTATTGTTACAAAGAAGTTAATACCAGTCATTAATGTACCAATACCTGAAATCTGTATAGCGATTAGGTAATAGTTAACACCTGGGCCTGGACTAAATTCACCAGCTAATGGTGCATAGTTTGTCCAACCAGCTGCTGGTGATCCACCAATAATGAATGAAAGGTTGAATAAAATCATACCAACAAAGAATAACCAGAAACTAATGTTATTCATAACTGGGAACGCCACATCACGAGCCCCAATTTGTAGTGGAACAACTACGTTCCATAAACCAAAAATGAATGGCATAGCCATAAAGATAATCATGATAACGCCGTGCGTACTGAAGATTTCGTTATAGTGGTTTGATTCCAAGAAAGTATTATCTGGAATTGTTAATTGTGTACGTAAAAGTAACGCATCAATACCACCACGGACGAACATAAGTACAGCACAAATTAAATACATTAAACCGATTTTTTTATGGTCTACGGATGTGAACCATTCTTTGTAAAGATATTTCCATAACTTGAAGTAAGTAATTACTGCAATTAAACCAATAACTAGGAATGGCGCACCGATTTGTGCCATTGTAATCATCCAGTTACCTTTAACGAGTAATTGATCCCATGGAAAATTCATTAATGTCCACCTCCATGATCATTGTCTGCTTTGCTACCAAATTTAGACGCATTTTCGTCTTTCGCGCTTTTACTGATTTTTTCCATTTCCTTAGCGTTATGATCCTCTTCTTTCTTGAATTCATTATCATAAGGATCATTGTTACCAAGAATCATAGGTTTCATACCATGACGCTTATAGTTAGCGTTAGTGATTTGAACCTTACGAGCTGGTTTCTGTGGTTTATCAGTAACATCTTTGTACAAGTCTTCTTCAGCTACAAAGTTAGGATCTTTTTGAACATAATTATAACGATTGTAAGCGTAGAAAATGTACTCTGGATCAGCTGCAGGGTCAACGAATGCCATATGCGTACCATTGAATGTCAATTCTTTATTAGGTGTACTTGGTAAGAGTTGTTTATCAAACTCATCTTGGCTAAGTGTTTGCTTGCTCTTAGCATCTTTAACCCAAGAATCGAATTCACTTTGGTCTACAGAGTGAACTTTAAACGTTTGGCGAGAGAAACCTTCACCATTGAAGTTAGAGTTACGTCCTCTGAAAGTACCTGTTTCATCGGCTTGTAAAGTCCAATTCATTGTCATGCCAGTCATGGCATATTTTTGACCACCTAATTGAGGAATCCAGAAACTTGTCATCGTATCCATAGCTTGCAATTTGAAGACTACTGGACGATTTTTAGGAATAGTTAATGTATTCACTGTTTCTACTTTTTGTTCTGGATAAGCAAAGAACCATTTGTATCCAGCACTTACTGCATATACAACCATTGGATCTTCCTTACTTTCTGGTGGTTTCTCATAATCGTATAAAGTTTTAACTGTTGGAATAGATAAAGCAATAACGATAATGATAGGTACCACAAACCAAATTGTTTCAATTAAAGAATTGTGGTGCATCTTACCAGTTTCGCTGTTTTTATTGTAGCTATACTTGAAAATAAAAATAGCGAACATGGTAAGTACAACAGCAACAATAACAAGCATGAAGATGATTGAATAAATAATCAGGAACTTCTGACTACTTGCTACTGGCCCTTTTGCATTAAATACTTCTACATTCGAACAACCACTAAGTAAAATTAGCGTGCCGAACATTAGAAGCAAAGACTTAAATTTTGACACTTTTTTGACCTCCTAATACTACAAATGTAGGGCTTATCATTAATTTTAGTTTATTACGCGATATTTACAAGTACTTATCCAAAAAAAATTATAAATATATATAGGAAACAACTAGCAACAATAGGAATGACGGGGAATGTAAGATTTGTTAAAATTATGTGTCTATTCTGTGAAAAATGACAAAATTAAGTGAAATACGCATGTAGTTGAGAAACGTTATCATTTTCAGTGTTTTCAAGGGTTTTAGACATAAAAAAAGATGAGACATTTCATCTCATCTCAAACTTGTCATCATTACTTAACTTCTATGTATCGCGTAGAAGTTTCTTTAGCTCCATCTGAATCAATGACGTTATATTTGACTTTATATTTACCTACTTTAGAAGTATCAACATGACCATCAACAGTGATTTTATGCGTTAAATCGCCATCTTCTTTATCATAGGCGCTAATTCCATTAAGTAGATTATAGTTTTGGCCTTTTTCAATTACAATATCATTCACGCCTCTAAGTTCAGGAGAGTGATTTGTAGTAGCTTCTGCACTTAAGTTGGGGGTAACTAGAGTTGCGGAGACGCCTAGCGCTGAAAGTGACTGGATTAGTTTATTCATTAAGTTAACCTCCGTTAAAATAAAGTCATTGAGTAATTTAATTAAACTATACAATATATTCTGACAATAAACATCATACTATAGTCTTAATATATCGTATTATTTTACGAATTTAAATAATAAGAAGAAAAATATATATTAAGATTATGTAAAATGAACGTTTTGTGAATTTAAGTACATTTGATTTAAAAAATCTCAATTTTGAAATAGAATGAATTAAGAAATGGTTTGAAATATTTAACTAAATGGGAGTGACTTTTCATGTTAAATGAAAAAGAAAAAGGCATAATTAAAGAAACAGTACCAGTATTACAAGACAAAGGCACTGAGATTACATCATATTTTTATAATAGAATGTTCAACCAACATCCAGAATTGAAAAATATGTTTAACCAAACGAACCAACAGAAAGGGTTCCAATCAACTGCATTAGCACAAAGTGTTTTAGCAGCAGCAGTGAATATTGATAATTTAGGTAATATCATGCCAGTTGTTAAAGAAATTGCGTATAAACATTGTGCTTTACAAGTTCCACCTGCAGGTTACGATATTGTCGGAGAAAATTTAATCGAAGCAATTAAAGCTGTTGTAGGTCTTGAAGATGATCATCCTATTATTCAAACTTGGAAAAAAGCTTACCAAGAAATTGCTAATGTGTTTATTCAAGTAGAAAAAGATATTTATGCTGAAATGCTTTGGGATGGTTTCAAACCTTTTGAAATCGAAAAAATTGAACAATTGTCTTCAGATATTAAAGCATTCACAGTTAAATCTACTGATTATGATTTAAGTCAATTCACACCGGGTGAATATATCACTGTTGACGTAAGTAGTGAAAAATTACCTTATCGCGCAAAACGTCATTACTCAATCGTATCAGGAGAAAAAGAACGTTTAACATTTGCTGTTAAACGTGATGTAACTACTAATCATGAAGGTGAAGTTTCAACTATCTTACATGATGAATTAAAAGAAGGAGACACAATTAACTTGTCTGCTCCAGTTGGTCCATTTGCAGTTGCAAATCCTGAAAAACCACAACTATTTATTGGTGCAGGTATCGGTGTTACACCTCTAGTTTCTATGTTTAATGAAGTAGTAGCTAAAGACAGTAAAGCTCAATTTGTTCAAGTTACTGGAGACATTAACGATACACCGTTTACTTCACATTTAGAAGCTATTAGCCAAAAATCAGACAAAGCAAATTATGAACTTTATGATAGAGAAAAAAATGGCTATTTAACTAAAGACTATCTTGAAAACTATTTAAGCGATGATACTGAAGTATATGTATGTGGCGGTGCTAAGTTCATTCAATCTGTAATTGAAGTATTAAAAGCATTAGATGTTGATCAAAGTCACATCCATTATGAAACATTCGTACCAAAATTAAGCGTTACAGTTTAATTAAGAATAATGGATTTTAAGATATGCTACATTACTGGATTAATGCAAGACGTATAATCATTTTATAGTGTAGTTTCTAATATATAAGGCACCTCTTTAATTTAGTGTTGAAATGATTACTAAATTATATGAGTATGCCTTAATTTTTTTAAAGAATTTCAATGTAAAATTACATATAAATACAAAGTTTTTTGCGAGATGCTTGCGTTGATTATTATTGAACACAAGTGCAACTGCACTTGCGTAAGTAGTTCTAAGATAGATGACGAAGTGTAGTTGTGTAGACTCCTAGGGGAACTTTAATTTTAATGAACCTATGAGCAATGGCTCTTAGGTAAGTAGTTCTAAAATG
>NZ_JAESMI010000006.1:0-6466 GCF_017893095.1 Staphylococcus sp. GDX8P80P
CATTTCTCTTAGAACCAATAAAAAAAGCACAAAAATGATGTTTAAAACAACAATCATTTTTGTGCTTTTTAATTTTATCTTCTTAACGATTATAATTCGCCATATTTAACTGTATCTCTAGCAATCATAACTTCTTCATTTGTTGGAATAACAATAACTTTAACTGGAGAATGTGGGTAATTAATAAATCCTTCTTCGCCATGAATTGCTTCATTTTTCTTAGGATCCCAATAGATGCCCATGAACTCTAATCCTTCTAATACTTTCGCACGCACTGTTGAAGAGTTCTCACCTACACCAGCTGTGAAGACAATTACATCTACACCATGCATTCTTGTTGCATAAGAGCCGATGTATTTGTGGATTCTAGAAGCGAATACGTCTAATGCTAATTGCGCACGCTCTTTACCTTCTTCAGCATCACTTTCAAGGTCACGTAAATCACTTGAAGTACCTGAAATACCTAATAAACCTGATTCTTTGTTTAATACATTAAGCACTTCTTCAGCACTTTGACCTGTTTTGTGCATAATGAATGGAATTAATGCAGGGTCAATGTTACCTGAACGTGTACCCATAGTTACACCTGCTAATGGTGTGAATCCCATTGAAGTATCAATTGATTCGCCGCCATCAATGGCCGCGATTGAAGCACCATTACCAATATGGCAAGAGATGATACGTAATTCTTCAATTGGTTTATCCATGATTTCGGCTGCACGTTGTGACACGTATTTATGACTTGTGCCGTGGAAACCATATTTACGAATGCCATAATCTTTATAATATTGGTAAGGTAAGCTATATAAATATGATTGTTCAGGCATTGTTTGATGGAATGAAGTATCAAACACTACGACATGTGGAATATTTGGTAATAATTTTCTGAATGCACGAATTCCCATTAAGTTAGCTGGGTTATGCAATGGTGCTAATTCACATAGTGACTCAATTTTTTCTTCAACTTCGTCCGTAACTAATGCAGAAGTTGGGAATAACTCACCACCGTGTACGACACGATGTCCAGTACCAGCAATGTCGTTAATATCATCAATGATACCGTGTTCTTTGAAGCTGTCTAACATGATATTGATTGCTTCTTCATGGTCTTTGATATCTTTAACGTTTTTAATTTTTTCACCATTCACTTCAATTGTGAAAATTGAGTCTTTAATACCGATACGTTCTACTAAACCTTTTGTTACTATAGTTTCTTCAGGCATTCTAATGAGTTGGAATTTTAAAGAAGAACTACCAGCGTTAATCGCTAAAACTAAACTAGACATATATATTGTCCTCCAATTTATTAATTAATATCCATATTTATTTAACCATTAATACAGTCATAATTCAAGAATATCACAGTTTATTTTTTGGGATGATTTTCTGCCATCCAAGAATTCAATTCACTAATAAATCCTTGGAATTGATTTGGATTTTTAAAATCAGGAATATTTGCTAATAACACTTCAACTGGCTTAGTTTCATTCACTTTTTTCTTTTGCAAGATCAATATTGATTTACGCGCATTTTCATTTTTAAATAACGTCTTAGGTAAATTTAAAAATGCTTGCATTTCTGTCTCTGTTGCAATGAAATTTTCTAACTGTTTTACATTGTCATCTTCAAATAAATTACTTGGAACGACTAAAAATGCGAAACCTGTTTGTTTTAAGGCAGTGACTGATTGTTCAATTAATAAATAATGTGAGTAGCTATGCCCCTCTTTAAAGCCTAATTGCAATTCATGGCTTCGCTCATCTAAAGGATAATAGCCAATCGGTAAATCACCAATCACAATATCCGCTTCTTCTAATGGTAATGGCATAATTGCATCTTGAGGATAAACATCAAAAGGAATCTCCAAGAAATTAGCAAGATGGACACTCACTCTTGATAATACAGGGTCTACTTCAATTAGATGATGCATCACTGTTGTGTCTTTAAGCACCTCATTAACAGAAGCACTTAAATGACCAGCTCCACTAGCCATATCTACAACATGTAATTCGCTTTTATTCTCAGTAAATTTCTGAACTAAAAAGCCAAGAATTAATCCAATCGAATCAGGCGTAATCTGGTGATTTGCTTGGATTGATTCCTCTTGCATTAAACTTAAGTAAGCAAATTGAAATGCCTTTCTACGGTCCTGCAACGTTGCTTGTTCTAACAATTCACGTTTATTGCGATATACATCCTCCATTGCAAGTCCTAAATTTTCAATGAAACTTTGCCCATTTTGCTCATTTAAAGCTTTAGCATTTTCATCTAATGTTTTGAAAAGCTTCTCCATCACTGTTTGTTCTTCACTCATATACCTAATCCTCTCCAATAAAAAAGTGTCCATCAGGTTTATTTCTGTAAAATAATCAACGCTAGCTTTAGATAGCATTATTGAAATAAATATGGACACTTTTACGTTATATCTATTATCTAAATTGAATATTAAATGTTACGGTATGCTTCTAATGCAGCATCAAAATTAGGGAAGTCTGTACCTTCACTTACTAATTCTTTATAAACCACTTTATCATTACTATCTAATACGAAGACTGAACGCGCTAATAATCTTAACTCTTCCATAACAACACCGTATTGTTGTCCGAATGATAAATCTTTATGGTCACTTAACGTAATCACATTATCTAATCCATTAGATGCACACCATCTCTTTTGAGCAAATGGCAAATCGGCAGAAATTGTTAGAACAACGCCATCTTCTTGTGCAGCTTCTTCATTAAATTTACGTGTTTGTTGATCACACACACCAGTATCAATAGAAGGTACTACGCTGATTAATTTCTTTTGACCTTTATAATTTTCTAAACTAACTTCATTTAAATCATTATCCAGTACTTTAAAGTCTGGCGCTTGTTGCCCTTCAGAAACTTCAGAACCAGTTAAATGAATTGGATTATTTTTAAAAGTAATTTGTGTCATGATGAAATGACCTCCTATAGTATTTTCATTATATTGTTATCATACGACAGTCATAAAACCGAAATCAATCAATTGGAACTGATACATGTTAATGTTGTAACAATTGTATTATATAATCATACGTATTTTTCAAAATGAGTAGCGCCGTAACAATGATAAACAGTATTTTGACGTATCCTACACCTTTACTTATGGCAAATTGTGCACCTACAAAGGAACCTATCACCATACTCGCTGCCATAATCAATCCATATACAAAATCAACTTGGCCCAAAATAATAAAAAGAACCAATGCACCTAGATTGGACGCAAAATTTAATACTTTAGCGTTACCTGCTGCACTCAAAAAATCAAAGCCAAACGTCAGTAACACAAATAACATAAAGGAACCTGTACCCCCACCTAAAAATCCATCATAAAATCCAATTAGTAACAGTAAAGATGTAAACATAATGGCTTTACCAATTGTTAGCTTTGAAAAGGTGCGTACATTTCCCCAATCTTTTTTGAATATTGTATAAATAAGCACAAGCGTTAATATGATAATCACTACTGGCTTCAAAACTTGTGCAGGCAACAATGTAGCTAAACTCGCCCCACCGGCTGCAAAGATAAACACAAATGGAAAAAGTTTGAGTACAATGTTTAAATCTACTTTACCCGACCGTATAAACTTGATTGCGCTTGTAAGTGAGCCAAACGAACTAGCCAGTTTATTCGTACCTAAAGCTAGAGAAGGTGGCATTCCAATGGCTAATAGTGCTGGTATTGATATGAGCCCACCCCCACCAACGACAGCATCAATAAATGCAGCTAAGAAGCCAAACGCAATAATAATTAAAATGACATTTAACGTTATCTCCATGATGCAATTCCCCTTTATTTGAATGTATGTTTATTCTATTTTAAAATAACTCATCCATTAATGCATCAGTGTTTTGGTCTTTTTCACTTTTATAATCTTTATTAATTGTTAACGTTTCAATATTATCTGCCGCACGTTGAACCATGTCATCAAAGTCAAATACACTTTCATATTTAACTACTTTATCAAAATCTGGTTCAGTCACAGGATTTTTTGGTGTGAAGATTGTGCAACAATCTTCATAAGGTTGAATGGAAACATCAAATGTACCTATTTCACGTGCTTTTTTAATAATATCCTCTTTATCTAACGAAACAAGTGGTCTCAAAATCGGAGTAGATGTGACATCATTGATCGCATACATACTCTTTAGCGTTTGACTTGCAACTTGTCCTAAATTTTCACCATTAACAATCGCATGTGCACCAACGTTCTCTAATACAATATCGGCTACACGTAACATCATGCGACGTGTTGATGTCATCGTATATCTAGGGTGAACTACTTTATTTATTTGTTTCTGTAGTTCTGTAAATGGCACAATATGCAATTTAATTGGTCCCACTCTCTCTGATAAAATACGTGTAAGTTCAATCACTTTGTCTTTAGCCTTTTCACTTGTAAAAGGTGGGCTATGGAAGTGAATCGCCTCTATGTTTACACCACGTTTCATAATTTCCATTCCAGCTACAGGTGAATCTATGCCACCTGATAACATTAAGAGCGTTTTACCACCTGTACCAACTGGCAAACCACCGGCACCTTCAAATACTTGTGTAAAGACATAAACCCCATCCATTCTCACTTCAACTCTGACATTATGATCCGGATGTTTTACATCTACTGATATATCTTCCGTACCTTGTAATATAGTGCCTCCAAGTTCACGTTGTAATGCATACGTATCTAATGGGAATGATTTATCTACACGTTTAACATCAATTTTAAATGTATCTCCCGCTTTGAAGTCCTGAGCTAAATCGACACATAAATTTTTAATATCTTCTAATTCTTGTGATGTTTTATGCACTGGACTTACCGATTTAATACCGAAAATTTTGGTTAATCGATCGATGACTTCTTGCGCATCCGCTTCTTCAGTTAAAGAGATATACATTCTATCCCTTTTTCCTTTAACATGGGTACCCTCAATCGTTTGCAATGATTTAATCACATTATCTTTCAACGCATTAACAAACTTTTTACGATTCGTTCCTTTTAAAGTTAATTCTCCATATCTAACTAATAAGTGATCGAACTTCATTTACTTTAACAACTCCTTAATTTCTGTATATATTATTTCAAATTTTTCTTTAAAATGATTGATATCCTCTTCTGTAGTCAAATCACCAAATGATAATCTAATACTTCCTTCTATTTTATTGTCAGCAATTCCCATCGCCATTAATACTTCATTTAATTTTCCTCTTTTAGATGAGCAAGCACTTGTCGTTGAGACCATAATATCAGATTTTGAAAATGCATTAACTAACACTTCACCTTTTACCCCTGGGAACGCAATATTTAATATTTGTGGTGCACCATCTTCAGGTGAATTAATATAAACGCCTTTATATTTTTTGAAAAATTGACGAAGCTCATTATTAAAATGACGCATACGATGGTTACGGTCATTTAAATCATCTAGTGCTAAAGCAATTGCTTTCACTAAGGAGACGTTCATAGGTAAGTTAACCGTTCCACTTCGTATACCGTATTCTTGGCCTCCACCTTGCACAATGGGCTCTAATTTATCTTTATTATCAATTAATAGTAATCCCTGACCTTTAAGTCCATTAAATTTATGACCACTGAAACTTACACTATTAATCCCTTCTAGGTGCAATGGAATTTTACCCAATGCTTGAACAGCATCTACATGTAGATGGGCTTTAGGATAATCTTTTAATAATGTCACTATTTCATCTATAGGTTGTATTTGTCCCATAATATTATTGACATACATACAAGTAACAAGCCCGACTCTATCATTCATTAACGATGCTAAATGATTGATATCGATACGACCATCTGAAGTGATATTTACATATTTTAATTTAAAACCATCATCTTCTAAATGTCTCATTACTTCTAAAACTGATGGATGTTCTAGAACAGAAGTTATAATTTCATTAGCAAACTGTTTCTTTCTATAAGCTATCCCTTTTAAAGCTATATTGTTAGATTCTGTGGCTCCACTTGTGAATATAACATCTGTATTCTGTCCAATGGGTAGCATGGCTTGAATGCGTTCCTTAGACTGTAGCAGCACTTTTTCCGCTTGCAAACCCCACTTATGCGGACTATTAGGATTAAAATAAACCGCTTCATTAACTTTAATAAATGAATCGAGCACGTCTCTATGGGGCTTTGTAGTGGCAGCATTGTCAAAATATATCACTTATAACACTCTCTTTCATTCTCCGTTTAATTATTAATTTTATTTATGTCAAATTGAACTCTAATATACATATTTTACAAAAATAGATACTAAAGCATTATACTATTTTTAAATAAAATTAAAAGACGTCAAACATAAATTTAAATAAACTCATCAATAAAGCAATACAGTCAAGTCCAGACTCCTGTGTAAAATGCTATACAATGTTTTTACCATTTCTACTTATCAAAATTGATGTATTTTCTTGAAGAATAAATCCA
>NZ_JAESMI010000058.1:0-1026 GCF_017893095.1 Staphylococcus sp. GDX8P80P
AGTTGCTCGGTAAACAAAATGTTACAAGGAAGAAAGTTGAAGACGGTCCAGCAATCTTCAATGCACTGAAGATATAATATTGATAAAGTCCGTATAATTGTGTAAAAGTAAAAAGGCCATATAACAGTCCTTTTACGGTACAATGTTTTTAACGACAAAAACATACCCAGGAGGACTTTTACATGACCCAAGTACATTTTACACTGAAAAGCGAAGAGATTCAAAGCATTATTGAATATTCTGTAAAGGATGACGTTTCTAAAAATATTTTAACAACGGTATTTAATCAACTAATGGAAAATCAACGAACAGAATATATTCAAGCAAAAGAATATGAACGAACAGAAAACCGACAAAGTCAACGAAATGGCTATTATGAGCGCAGCTTTACGACACGTGTAGGCACGCTAGAATTAAAAGTACCCAGAACACGTGATGGCCATTTTTCACCCACAGTGTTTGAACGTTATCAACGAAACGAAAAAGCCCTCATGGCTTCAATGTTGGAAATGTATGTATCAGGCGTTTCAACTCGTAAAGTATCAAAAATTGTGGAAGAACTTTGTGGTAAATCCGTCTCTAAGTCCTTCGTTTCTAGCTTAACAGAACAGCTAGAACCTATGGTTAACGAGTGGCAGAATCGTTTATTATCAGAAAAAAATTATCCTTACTTAATGACCGATGTACTCTATATAAAAGTACGAGAAGAAAATCGAGTACTCTCAAAAAGCTGTCATATAGCGATTGGAATAACCAAAGATGGCGACCGTGAAATTATCGGCTTCATGATTCAAAGTGGCGAAAGCGAAGAGACCTGGACAACATTTTTTGAATACCTAAAAGAACGCGGTTTACAAGGTACGGAACTCGTTATTTCTGATGCGCACAAAGGATTAGTCTCTGCCATTAGAAAATCCTTCACCAACGTAAGTTGGCAAAGATGCCAAGTTCACTTCCTAAGAAATATCTTTACCACCATTCCTAAAAAAAATTCAAAATCT
Source organism: Staphylococcus sp. GDX8P80P (assembly GCF_017893095.1). Classification (NCBI taxonomy): domain Bacteria; kingdom Bacillati; phylum Bacillota; class Bacilli; order Caryophanales; family Staphylococcaceae; genus Staphylococcus; species Staphylococcus sp. GDX8P80P. The sequence continues at coordinate 1,002 of NZ_JAESMI010000058.1, forward strand.
TTCAGAGAAGCTGTTAAAGGAATTT
>NZ_JAESMI010000059.1:0-382 GCF_017893095.1 Staphylococcus sp. GDX8P80P
GCCTTATGTATAAAGATTATAACATGACTCAACTTACTCTACCAATGGAAACTTCAGTTCTTATCCCCACAAATGATATATCACGACATGTAAATGATATTGTTGAAACAATTCCTGACAATGAATTCGACGAATTCAGACATCACCGTGGTGCAACTTCGTACCATCCTAAAATGATGTTAAAAGTGATTCTATATGCCTACACACAATCTGTATTCTCAGGTCGTAAAATAGAAAAAATGCTTAATGATAGCATCCGAATGATGTGGCTATCACAAAATCAAAAACCTTCTTATAAAACAATTAATCGATTTAGAGTAAATCCAAAAGTAGATGCTTTATTAGAATCTTTATTTATTCAATTTTACAGTCAGTGTGTAAA
>NZ_JAESMI010000060.1:0-13209 GCF_017893095.1 Staphylococcus sp. GDX8P80P
TATTTAATTTTGTTTTTGTTCAAATTAATCTAAAAACACAAACAAAAAAAACAACTTAACCTCGTTTTATAAAATTTTCTTAATTTTTTTTTTTTTTTTTGTTTTTTAATTTTACGTCCCACAACTCAACACTAACTTAAAATTGATTAGTTTTTAACTCACACTTGCAATTTAGACCGATTTATATAAGAATAACTATTGTATAGTTTTTAAAACGAACGTACGTTTGTAGGAGGCGAACGCATTGGCAACAAAAAATTCAAATCATTATTCAGATGATTCTATTCAAGTATTAGAGGGATTGGAAGCTGTAAGAAAGCGTCCAGGTATGTATATAGGATCTACTGATAAACGAGGTCTACATCATTTAGTATATGAAGTTGTAGATAACTCTGTGGATGAAGTGTTAAACGGATATGGTAATGAAATAAATGTAACAATTAATCAGGATAATAGTATTTCTATTGAAGATAATGGTCGTGGCATGCCTTCAGGGATGCATGCATCAGGTAAACCTACTGTAGAAGTTATTTTTACCGTCTTACATGCCGGTGGTAAATTTGGTCAAGGTGGATATAAAACATCTGGTGGATTACATGGTGTTGGTGCTTCAGTCGTTAATGCATTGAGCGAATGGTTAGAAGTTGAAATACATAGAGATGGGAATATCTACAAGCAAAGTTTTAAAAATGGTGGGGTGCCTGCCTCTGGTTTAGTTAAATCAGGTAAAACGAAGAGAACAGGAACTAAAGTTACATTTAAACCAGATCCTGAAATATTTAAAGCAACAACTTCATTCAATTTTGATACATTAAGTGAAAGATTACAAGAATCAGCCTTCCTATTAAAGAATCTTAAAATAACATTGAAAGATTTACGTAGTGGTAAAGAACGTGAAGATGTTTACCATTATGAAGAGGGGATTAAAGAATTTGTAAGTTACGTCAACGAAGGCAAAGAAGTTCTTCATGATGTAACAATGTTCACAGGTTCAGCTAATGGCATAGAAGTGGATGTTGCTTTCCAATATAACGATCAATACTCAGAGAGTATATTAAGTTTCGTTAATAACGTGCGTACAAAAGACGGAGGAACACATGAAGTAGGATTTAAAACTGCTATGACACGTGTCTTTAATGATTACGCTAGACGAATTAATGAATTAAAAGAAAAAGACAAAAATTTAGATGGTAATGATATTCGTGAAGGTTTAACTGCGATTATATCAGTACGTATTCCAGAAGAGTTGCTACAGTTTGAAGGACAAACGAAGTCTAAATTAGGTACTTCAGAAGCGCGAAGTGCGGTTGATTCAGTAGTCTCTGATAAATTACCGTTTTATTTAGAAGAAAAAGGACAACTTTCTAAATCACTTGTGAAAAAGGCAATTAAAGCACAACAAGCTAGAGAAGCAGCACGTAAGGCCCGCGAAGACGCACGTTCAGGTAAGAAGAATAAACGTAAAGATACGTTGCTCTCAGGAAAGTTAACACCTGCGCAAAGTAAGAATACTGAAAAAAATGAATTGTATTTAGTCGAAGGGGACTCTGCAGGTGGTTCAGCTAAGCTTGGTAGAGATAGAAAATTCCAAGCGATTTTACCTTTGCGAGGTAAAGTTATTAATACTGAAAAAGCAAGACTTGAGGATATATTTAAGAATGAAGAGATTAACACGATTATCCATACAATTGGCGCTGGAGTAGGAAATGACTTCAAAATTGAAGATAGCAATTACAATCGTATTATTATCATGACTGATGCTGATACAGATGGTGCGCACATTCAAGTATTATTATTAACTTTCTTCTTCAAGTATATGAAACCACTAGTACAAGCTGGTAGAGTGTTTATTGCATTGCCTCCACTTTATAAACTTGAAAAAGGAAAAGGTAAATCTAAACAAGTCGAATATGCTTGGACAGACGATGAACTTGATAAACTTCAGAAAAAATTAGGAAAAGGATTTATGTTACAACGTTATAAAGGTCTTGGTGAAATGAACCCTGAACAGTTATGGGAAACGACAATGAATCCTGAAACTCGAACGCTTATTCGTGTTCAAATTGAAGATGAAATGCGCTCTTCTAAACGTGTTACAACATTGATGGGTGATAAAGTTGCACCGCGTCGTGAATGGATTGAAAGTCACGTTGAATTTGGCATGCAAGAAGATCAAAGTATATTAGATAACACTGAAGTACAAGTGATTGAAACTGAAGAATATACTGAGGAGGAAACAAATTGAGTGAGATAATTCAAGATTTATCACTTGAAGATGTGATAGGCGATCGTTTTGGAAGATATAGTAAATATATTATTCAAGAACGTGCTTTACCGGATGTTCGTGATGGTTTAAAGCCAGTGCAACGAAGAATTCTTTTCGCAATGCATAGTAGTGGAAATACCTATGATAAGAATTTCCGTAAAAGTGCTAAGACAGTCGGTGACGTTATCGGTCAATATCATCCACATGGTGACTCATCAGTATATGATGCAATGGTCCGTTTAAGTCAAGATTGGAAATTGCGACATGTCTTAATTGAAATGCATGGTAATAACGGTAGTATTGATAATGATCCACCAGCAGCAATGCGTTATACCGAAGCAAAGTTAAGTCAATTATCTGAGGAACTTGTACGTGATATTAATAAAGAAACAGTAGCTTTTGTTCCTAACTATGACGATACAACACTTGAGCCAATGGTATTGCCGGCAAGATTCCCCAATTTACTAGTAAATGGTTCAACAGGTATTTCTTCTGGTTATGCGACTGATATTCCGCCGCACAATTTAGCTGAAGTAATTCAAGCAACATTGAAATACATCGATAATCCTAATATTACTGTTAGTCAATTAATGAAATATATTAAAGGACCAGATTTTCCTACTGGTGGTATTATTCAAGGTATCGATGGTATTAAGAAAGCTTATGAAACCGGAAAAGGTAAAATCGTCGTACGTTCTAAAGTTGACGCAGAAACACTTCGAAATGGTCGTCAACAACTTATCGTGACAGAAATTCCATACGAGGTGAATAAAAGTTCACTTGTAAAACGTATTGATGAATTAAGAGCCGATAAGAAAGTAGACGGTATCATTGAAGTACGAGATGAGACGGATCGTACTGGTTTAAGAATTGCTATTGAATTGAAAAAAGATGTAAATGCAGAGGCTATAAAGAACTATTTATTCAAGAACTCTGATTTACAAATTGCATATAACTTTAACATGGTTGCAATTAGTGACGGACGTCCTAAATTAATGGGTATTCGTCAAATTATAGATAGTTATTTAAATCATCAAATTGAAGTGGTAGCGAACCGTACTAAATATGATTTAGATCATGCTGAAAAACGCATGCATATTGTAGAAGGTTTAATGAAAGCATTATCAATTTTGGATGAAGTCATTGCTTTAATTCGTAACTCTAAGAATAAAAAAGATGCAAAAGACAATTTAGTATCTGAATTCGAATTTACAGAAGCGCAAGCAGAAGCTATCGTTATGTTACAACTATATCGTTTAACGAATACAGATATCGTTGCGTTAGAAAATGAGCATAATGAGTTAGCAAATATGATTAAAGAATATCGTCATATACTGGATAATCATGATGCGCTGTTACAAGTAATTAAGAATGAATTGACTGACATTCGTAAACGATTTAAATCTGAACGTTTGTCATCAATTGAAGCGGAAATTGCAGAAATTAAAATTGATAAAGAAGTGATGGTGCCAAGTGAAGATGTTGTTTTAAGTATTACACGTCAGGGATATATTAAACGCACATCTACACGTAGTTTTAACGCCAGTGGGGTTGCGGAAATTGGCCTTAAAGATGGAGACAGTTTACTCAAATATCAAACAGTTAATACGCAAGATACGGTACTTGTTTTTACAAACAAAGGAAGATATTTATTTATTCCGGTTCATAAATTATCGGATATCAGATGGAAAGAACTAGGACAACATGTTTCTCAAATTGTCCCTCTAGATGATAATGAAACTGTGGTCGATGTATACAATGAGCAAAACTTCAAAGATGATGCATTTTATGTATTAGCAACTCGAAATGGTATGATTAAGAAAAGTAACGTTAGTTTATTTAAGACAACACGCTACAATAAACCGTTAGTTGCCATGAAAGTTAAAGCACAGGATGAATTAATTAGTGTAATACGCCTAAATGAAAATCAATTGATTACTGTATTAACTCATAAAGGCATGTCATTAACGTATTCAATTGAAGAATTATCTGATACGGGATTGAGAGCAGCTGGTGTTAAATCTATTAATTTAAAAGATGAAGATGTTGTAGTTATGACAGATGCCGTAAATCAAGATAGTTCAATTATAATGGCTACTCAAAGAGGCGCTGTAAAACGCATCAGCTATAAAATTCTACAACAAGCTAAGCGAGCACAAAGAGGAATTACATTACTTAAAGAATTGAAGAAAAATCCACACCGTATTGTTGCAGGTCATGTTGTTAAAGATGAGCATATGTATACATTATATTCTGAAAGTCATACGGAAGATGGACAAATAACTGATATTCATTTATCTGAACAATATACAAATGGTTCATTTATCGTTGATGTTAAGGAGTTTGGAGACGTTCTAGATATGACAATCGACTAATTGCTCAAAAAATTTTATTTTCAATTTAAAAAGAAAATGATAAAATTGAACTTGTTATTTTAACCAATTTTAATCTTTCAAGAGATTTATATTGATGTTGTATAACCTCAAACGTAATATACATTAGTATTATTTTATTGAGTTTATTCAATGCAGTATAAATCTCTTGTAATATATCTTAGGATATTAATTAATTATAGATGAGAGGGATTTAATGAGTGATTTTGATAATTTAATACCTGGGTGGTTTAAAACAATCGTTCAGGTAGGTAATGATTTAATTTGGTCGCAATATTTAATTGGATTACTATTAACTGTAGGCTTCTTCTTTACAATTAGTTCTAAATTTGTGCAATTACGAATGTTGCCAGAAATGTTTAGAGCTTTAGTAGAGAAACCTGAAACATTGAATAGTGGTGAAAAAGGTATATCACCATTTCAAGCATTTGCAATCAGTGCTGGTTCTCGAGTAGGTACTGGTAATATTGCCGGCGTAGCTACGGCAATTGTGCTTGGTGGACCTGGTGCAGTATTTTGGATGTGGGTAATTGCTTTCATTGGAGCGGCAAGTGCGTTTATGGAAGCTACTTTAGCTCAGATTTATAAGGTTCACGATAAAGAAGGCGGATTCCGTGGGGGTCCAGCTTACTACATAACTAAAGGTTTAAATCAAAAATGGTTAGGTATTTTATTCTCAATATTAATTACTGTAACATTTGCGTTTGTATTTAATACTGTTCAATCTAATACAATTGCAGAGTCATTAAATACTCAATACAACATAAGTCCAGTTATAACAGGTATTGTATTGGCAGTTATTACAGGAATCATCATCTTTGGTGGTGTGCGCAGTATTGCGACATTATCATCATTGATTGTGCCTATCATGGCGATCATTTATATTGGAATGGTTTTAGTTATTTTATTATTAAATATCGACCAAATTGTTCCAATGATAGGTACGATCATTAAGAGTGCGTTTGGTTTCGAACAAGTTACCGGAGGCGCTGTTGGTGCGGCCATCCTTCAAGGTATTAAACGTGGTTTATTCTCTAACGAAGCTGGTATGGGTTCGGCACCTAATGCTGCTGCTACAGCGGCTGTACCACACCCAGTGAAACAAGGTTTAATTCAATCACTTGGTGTATTTTTCGATACTATGTTAGTTTGTACAGCTACAGCGATTATGATTTTATTATATTCAGGATTAAAATTTGGTGAAAGTGCACCTCAAGGTGTTCAAGTTACTCAATCAGCATTAAATGAACATTTAGGTTCAGCTGGGGGTATCTTTTTAACAGTTGCGATTACGTTATTCGCATTTTCTTCTGTAGTCGGTAACTATTACTACGGCCAATCAAATATTGAATTTTTATCTAAAAATAAAGTGATTATGTTTATTTTCAGATGTTTAGTTGTTTTATTAGTATTTGTTGGTTCAGTTGTGAAAACTGAAACTGTATGGAGTACTGCCGATTTATTTATGGGATTAATGGCGATTGTTAACTTGATTTCTATTATCGGTCTTTCAAATATAGCTATAGCTGTCATGAAAGATTATCAAAAACAACGTAAAGCTGGTATGAAACCTGTGTTCAAACCTGAGAATCTCGAAATCAACTTGTTTGGCATTGAAACTTGGGGTAGAGAAAATCAACTACCTAAAAAGTAATCGATTGAATAACTATTTAATATAATATTATTAACATACTCCTTTCAATGTATTGAATTTAGGTTTCATAACGTTGGAAGGAGTTTTTACATTAAGTTTGAAATCTTTTCATTTTTAATAATTCGTTTTATAATTCATATATTATAAAGAAAGGTGATTATGATGAGTGAGTATACTATTTCTAAAGCTTTAAATAACAACGTCATCATATGCACTTATAATAATCAAGAGGTTATTCTCATTGGAAAAGGTATCGGCTTTAATAAAAAGGCGGGAATGACCTTAGATGAAAGTGCTTCAATAGAAAAAGTTTATAAGCTAGAACAAAAGCAACAGCAAGAATATTATAAATCTTTAGTTGAAATCGCAGATGAAGATGTTCTACAAGCGGTAATTGAAGCAGTCAATTATATAACGAGTACAACGCATACTACTGACGATAAAAATCTTGTTGTTGCTTTGACTGATCACATTATATTTGCATACAAAAGATTAAAGCAAAATCAAATTATTAGTAATCCATTTGCTATTGAAACCAAACATTTATATAGTGGCGCTTATGCAATTGCAAGCCAAGTTATTGATAAGCTGAATCAACGACTAGATGTCAATTTTCCACCTGATGAAATTGGATTTATCGCATTACATATCGCATCTAACACTGAGGATTTAACAATACACGAAATGTCTTTAATTAATAATTTAATTAGTAAAAGCATACTGATTATTGAAAATGATTTAAACCATGAAATTGATAATCATACAGTTCAATATCAACGATTTATTAGACATATCCAATTTTTAATTCGACGTCTTAATAAAAAAGAATATATTTACGCTCAAGATGTCTTTATTGATATGGTTAAAAACCATTATCCTAATGCATACAATACTGCTTTTAAAATCTCAAGAATGATACAAAAACATTTAAATATTCCTATTGATGATTCTGAAATTGTTTATCTTGCACTACATATTTATCATTTTGAAACACAAATAAGTTCATCTTAAAGCGAAACAACATTTAATTGTTTTTATGTTATGATGTTAGATAGCTTTAGTTCTATAAGTTAGTTAAGGTATGGTGAGAAACATGACAACTGAAAATAAACAAGTTGAAGATAACAGCGCAAAAAAATTCAGTTTTACAGAAACGCGTTTTATGAAGTTTTTAGGCGGTAAAGATTTATTATTTGCTTTACTTTCATTAGTGCTCATAGGCATTGTAATATTTATATTTGATAAAGTTTCATATGTTTTTGAACCATTTATCATTATATTTAATACAATTGTGGCACCGATTATTTTATCGCTCATTTTGTTTTATCTTATTAATCCAATTATCAATTTGATGGAAAGATATAATATTCCAAGATTGTTAGGCATTATTATTGTGTTTTTAGCAATTGTTGGTGGCGCAACATTAATTATTAATTTATTAATTCCACTAATCAGTGATCAAATCACACGCTTAGCGAACAATTTCCCTAAGTATGTAGATAAATTTAATAATGCAATAGATCAAGTTACGCATTTTTCTTTCTTATCTTCATTTTATACTCAAATACAAGATTGGTTAGACTCAGTCTCTAACAAGATTCCTTCGATGGTTTCGAGTTATTTTGATGGATTTGGAACTAAAATAAGAAGTTTTGCAGAAGCGATAGTAAATGTAGGCGTAGTGCTTGTCACAACACCATTTGTATTGTTCTTTATGTTAAAGGATGGTCATAAGTTTAAAGAGTATTCAACTAAGATTATGCCACCAAAATTTAGAAAAGATTACCATGATTTAATGGAGAAAATGAGTGTACAAGTGGGTTCTTATATTCAAGGCCAAATTATTGTCTCATTTTGTATCGGTATCTTACTCTTTATTGGTTACTCTATCATTGGGCTTGATTATGGATTGGTGCTTGCATGTATCGCAGCTGTTACAAGCGTTGTTCCTTATTTAGGTCCAACTATTGCGATTTCACCAGCTATTATCATAGCCATTATTACATCTCCACTTATGTTATTGAAATTAATTGTTGTATGGACGCTTGTTCAATTTATCGAAGGACATTTTATTTCACCTAATGTCATGGGTAAAACATTGAAAATTCATCCTTTAACAATTATTTTCATCTTATTAAGTGCTGGTAATTTATTAGGAATCGTTGGTGTTATTTTAGGTATACCAGGATATGCGATACTTAAAGTATTAGTCTCTCACATATTCTTATTATTTAAACGTCGTTATAACAAGTATTACGGTAATGATTCAGGAGAATATGAAATAAAAAAAGAAGAGACGAAAGAATATACTCAAGCCGATTAGTACGGCTTGTTGATGCAAAGTTTAGTCAAGTAAAAGATAAATAATACTAGAGTGTTACTTTGTAGTAGCTGACTAGGGCTGAGAAAGAGGAATATCCACTTTTTCTCAGTCCTAGTTTTTTAATACAATGTACATATCAAATTTTAAAATCAGAATGTATAATCTCACGTACATTACAATACTGTTAGCATGTGTAATATATATTCATATGTTCATTCAAATGAAGGTATGATATATTTTAAACTAATCGAAGTTGAAGGTAGAGGTATGATATGACTGAAGAACTAAAAAATAGATTATTTTCTATACTTAAATTTGTTTTTGCTGCGGTGTTGTTTATAGCAGTTGTTGCCACGCTATATCATGAACTAGCACACATTAATTTCAAGCAAACGCTTGAAGCTTTTAGCAAAATTAATCGTTGGTACCTTGTAGGCTTATTTATCTGTGGTGGTGCTGCAATGATTTTGCTGAGCTTATACGATCTTATATTAGTTAAGGGATTGAAACTTGATATCCCACTGATAAGAGTGTTTAAAGTGAGCTATATTATTAATGCACTCAATGCTATTGTTGGTTTTGGTGGGTTTATCGGTGCTGGATTTAGAGCATTTGTGTATAAAAATTATACAACGGATCGAAAAAAATTAGTGCATGCCATTTCAATTATACTTATATCAATGTTGACAGGTTTGAGTCTTCTATCAATTCTTGTCGTATTACATATCTTTGATGCTTCGCACATATTAAATAAAGTAAGCTGGGTAAGATGGATATTATATATAGTTGCATTATTCTTACCTTTATTTATTGCTTATACCATGATTAATCCTATTGATCGTTATAACAAATATTTAGGTGTTTATTGCACATTGGTATCTAGTGTTGAGTGGCTTGCTGCTGCATCAGTACTTTATTTATCGACAGTTATTGTTGATATTAATGTCGCATTTACGACTGTAATTGGAATTTTTATCATTGCTGCGCTTTCTGGATTAGTCAGTTTCATTCCCGGAGGTTTTGGTGCTTTCGATTTAGTTGTATTACTAGGATTAAAGTCGTTAGGCGTTCCTGAAGAAAAAGTTTTATTAGCGTTATTATTGTATCGTTTCGCTTATTACTTTGTACCAGTCATTATTGCACTTGTATTATCTACTTTTGAATTTGGTTCATCTGCTAGAAAGTACTTTGAAGAATCTAAATATTTTGTCCCTGCAAAAGATGTAACATCATTTTTATTTTCTTATCAAAAAGATATTATTGCTAAAATACCATCTTTTGCTTTAGCCACTTTAGTATTAATCACAAGTTTTGTATTCTTTATTAATAACATTACTATTGTTTATGATGGCTTATATGATGATCATCATTTTGCATATTATATTATGTTATCTATTCATACTAGTGCTTGTTTATTATTACTTCTTAATGTTAGAGGGGTATACAAGCAAAGTCGTCGTTCTATTTTATTTGTAATGATTTCGCTTATTTTAATTTTCGCTGCGACAATATACACTTATGCATCTTTAATCTTATTATCATGGATTATTCTAATATTTGTATTACTTGTTCTTGCATATCGCCGATCTAAAGTTGTGAAGCGACCATTTAGATTAAAGCGGTTCATTGTAGCTATTATTTTGAGCGTCTTTGTATTATACGTTAATCACATTATTATTTCCGAAACATTATATGCGCTAGACATTTATCATATTGAAATGGATACATCATTACTAAAATATTATTTCTGGTTAACAATTCTTGTCGTTGTAATGTTAGTGGGTATAGTTGCATGGCTCCTTGAGTCAAAATACAATAGACCACACCAATTTGAAGATTTGTCACAATGTAAAGCAATCATCGAAACATATGGTGGTAATTATTTAAGTCATCTGATCTACAGTGGAGATAAAGATATCTTTATGCATGAAAATGAACAAGCATTTTTAATGTATCGTTATAAAGGTAATGCACTTGTTGTGTTAGGTGATCCAATTGGTGACCCAAATGCTTTCCAATCGTTACTGATTGATTTTTATAATTATGGTGAAAAGTTAGGTTATGACATCATTTTTTATCAAGTGTCAGATCGGTTTATGCCACTTTATCATAATTTTGGTAATCAATTCTTTAAATTGGGCGAAGAAGCCATCATAGATTTAACTCAATTTACGACATCAGGAAAGAAACGTCGTGGTTTTCGAGCGACACTTAATAAATTCGATGATTTAAATATTCAATTTGAAATTTTAGAACCACCTTTTTCAATGGATATTATTTCTGAATTGAAATATGTCAGTGATCAATGGTTAGATGGACGTAATGAAATGCATTTTTCAGTAGGGCAATTTACTGAAGACTATTTACAACAAGCGCCTATAGGAATCATGAAGAATGAAGAGGGGAAAGTAATTGCGTTTTGTACTTTAATGCCTACTTATTATAATGAAGCTATTTCTGTTGATTTAATTCGTTGGTTACCTGACCTTGATTTACCTTTAATGGACGGTTTGTATTTGCATATGCTACTTTGGGGTAAAGACAAAGGCTATAAAGCATTTAATATGGGTATGGCAACATTATCGAATGTAGGTCAATTAAATTATTCATATCCACGTGAACGTGTAGCTGGTCGTGTTTTTGAACATTTCAATGGACTTTATCGCTTTCAAGGATTACGTAAATATAAAGAAAAATATAGCCCTAATTGGGAACCAAGATTTTTAGTTTATAGAAAAGACAGTTCATTATGGTATAGTATGCTAAAAGTAATGAGAGTTATTCGTCATAAATAAATCATTATTTAAACATAAGGCATCCTACAAGTGAAATGATAACAATCATTTATGAAGGATGCCTTTGATTATTTATGTGTTTAATTTGCGCTATAGTTAGCACGGTCTTGTTGTTCTTGAGCATAACGCTCAGGGTTCTTTTTATAAAAATCTTGATGATATTCTTCCGCTTTGTAAAATGTTGAAGCGGGTAAGATTTTAGTTGCTATTGCTTTTTCAGAATGAATGGTTTGCTCGAGTTGGTGGATGTGTTGTTCAGCGAGTTTTTTTTGGTCCTCATTCGTGTAGAAGATTGCCGTTCTATATTGAGAACCTCTGTCTTGAAACTGGCCACCATCATCAATAGGATCAATTACCGAAAAGAATACTTCCAATAATTTATTATAAGAAAACAGTGCAACATCATATTCGATTTTTACAGTTTCATAATGTCCTGTGGTCCCACTTTTCACATCTTCATAAGTAGGGTTGTGAGTTGAACCACCCATGTAGCCAGATGTTACTGTTTCTATACCATCGAATTGATCGAAAGGTTTGGTCATACACCAGAAACACCCACCAGCAAAATATGCTGTATTAATATTCATTTATGCCATCCTTTCATTGGACCTTAGTACCATTTATTTAAAAATTACTTGATTTTTTAAAGTAACTTCTATAACTTAATTATATATAATTATAGTACATAGATATACAATTTTGAAGATTTTTACAAGACGTAAGGTAGGTAAATATGACAGAAGAGAAGGATAAGACAGTATACAGACGACAAGTAGAATCAGAGACACCTTCTAAACGACGAAATAAGAAAAAACTACGAAAATTACCTTTTATTATTTTGATTATAGTAATATTGCTTCTTGCAGCTATTATTTATATCGTCCATAGTTATCGTAGTGGTGTTAATTATGCTGAGAAACATGCCAAAGATATTAAAGTACATAAGTTTAACGGACCTGTTAAAAATGATGGTAAGATTTCTGTACTTGTATTAGGCGCTGACAAAGCAAATGGTGGTAAGTCAAGAACTGACTCCATCATGGTAGTTCAATATGATTTTATTCATAAAAAGATGAAAATGATGTCAGTAATGCGAGATATTTATGCAGAAATACCCGGATATCAAAATTACAAAATTAATGCAGCATATTCACTTGGTGGTCCAGAACTGCTAAGAAAAACATTAAATAAGAATTTAGGTATCAATCCGGAATATTATGCAGTCATTGATTTTACAGGCTTTGAAAAAATGATCGATGAATTAGAGCCAAATGGTGTTCCTATGGACGTAGAAAAAGATATGTCTGAAAACATTGGCGTATCTCTTAAAAAAGATCATCATCGTTTGAATGGTAAAGAATTACTTGGATATGCAAGATTTAGACATGATGAGGAAGGAGATTTTGGGCGAGTTAGACGTCAACAACAAGTTATGCAAACGTTGAAAAAAGAGTTAGTTACGCCTAGTTCTGTAGTTAAATTGCCTAAAGTAGCTGGTATTTTGAGAGGTTATATTAATACAAGTATGCCTAATTCAGCGATATTCCAAACAGGTATAAGTTTTGGTATTAGAGGAGATAAGAACGTAGAATCTCTTACAGTGCCGATCAATAATTCATACCAAAATATTAATACTAATAATGATGGCAGTGCATTAGACATTGATAAAGATAAAAACAAAAAGGCTATTCAAGAATTTTTAAATAATTAAATGACAGTAAAAAAGGTACTGAACCCCTTAAATGGGAACTTAATAAAAATAGGCTTTACGTCAAATC
>NZ_JAESMI010000061.1:0-19510 GCF_017893095.1 Staphylococcus sp. GDX8P80P
AAATAAAGTGCCAATCATGGGCCTTTTTTTTGAAATTTTATTAGTGTTGCACTTAATATTACAATTCGTCATTAATAATAACGATCGCTTTAATTAGGTTTTTAATTTTCACTATGTATAGTTCTTAAATATCGGTTATAGTTTATCAATTTATGAGCAGTCATTTTCAAAGTCTTCTCTCATACTAATAAAAATTAATGTATATATTAATTAAATATTAGTAACTTACATAATAGATAAAATATTTAGAAATTTAATACTATTTAATCTCATATTAATTGTTAATTAAATTACTTAAGATAATCTTTAAGTACATTAATATTTAGAGATATGTAATTTAAATTTATGTATTCTCAAAGATATTAATGGTGGTAACTATTTATCATCTCATTCATCTTTAATTTCGTAAATGGATAATTTAAAACATTGGAGGGAAAAGAAAGATTATGAAAACTTTAAACTCAAATGAATTAAAAAATATCAATGGCGGTAACGATTTCACAGAAGGCTTTAAAGATGGCTTAAGTGACTGGGAAGGAGATACTAGCAAGTCTGGCTGGGCTGGTAGAATTACTGGTAAAGCAGCAGGCGGCTTTAGATCGTTCGCAGACGGTTTCGCAAATGGATAATTTAAAGCATTGGAGGGAAAAGAAAGATTATGAAAACTTTAAACTCAAATGAATTAAAAAACATTAATGGCGGCGATGTTTGGAGAGATATTGGTAAAGCAACTCGTGAAGTGTTACCAATTATTACAAAAAAACCTAAAAAATAATAAACATTATTATTTTTTAAGAATGGTGGGGATATTTAAACTTCCCCACTATTTTTAATATATAAAGAATAGGAGTCGATAAATTGGCGAGGAAACTAAAGTTCATTCAGCAATATGATGAAAAAGATTGTGGACCAACATGTTTAGCTATGATTTCTCAATATTATGGGAAACGAGTTTCTATTCCAAGATTAAGAGAGTACGCAAAAACGGATAAATTAGGCACCAATCTGTATGGATTAGTAAAAGCAGGAGAGCAGATTGGAATTGAACTAACTGGTGTAGAAGCAGAATCAATAGAAAATTTAAAAGAAGTTCAATTACCAATAATTGCTCATGTTATTAATAAACAGGGATATGACCATTTTGTTATTGTAGAAAATATAAAGAACAATATGTTTTACATCGTTGATCCAGCTAAAGGGAAATACAAGTTATCTGCTAGTGAATTTCAAAATATATGGACTAATATTGTAGTATTAACGAAAAAATTGGATACCTTTTCTGAACAAAATGAATCTCCTTCTTACTATAAAGTATTCACAGATATTTTTAAAAAGAACTATGGAAAACTAACTTTAATTTCTTTTATTTCTTTATTAATTAATTTTGTAGGTATTACGGGAGCAATTTATTTTAAAATTTTAACAGACAATATTATTCCATCCAATTTTGTTAAAAATTTACATATTATTAGTTTTGGTATATTAATCTTATACATAATAAATGCATTTATAACTTATTTAAGATATCAGCTTATTTTAAGACTCAGTTTAAAAATAGATGTGAATTTAATGAAAAATTATTTTTATCATGTACTTCATCTACCTATAAATTTTTTTGATACACGTAAATCTGGCGAAATATTACAAAGGTTTATGGATACATCTAAGATTCGAGAAGCATTATCTTCTTCAACAATCACCTTACTTGTTGACACTTTTATGGTTATATTAGGTGGAATATTACTTTATATGCAAAGTCCATTATTACTTTTAATTACCTTAATATTTATTCCATTTTTTATAATTTGTAGTTATGCATTAAGAAAACCATTTGAACATTATAATCAAAAAGTAGCGGAAAACAATGCAGAATTAAGTTCATATTTAATAGAGTCATTTGATGGGAGCTATACTATTAAAAGTTATCAATCTGAAAAAGATAGATTTAAAGGCGGAAACTCTAAGTTTAATAATTTAATCAAAAACTTATTAAAGTTAGGAAATTTATCTAATCTGCAATTATCAATCAATAATTTTCTTAAATTAACGATTAGTCTTGTCATTTTATGGATAGGAAGTTATTTAGTGATGAATAACCAACTGTCTTTAGGAAGTCTTTTAGCTTTTAATGCTTTAACTATCTTTTATCTTGATCCAATTGAACGTTTAATTAATATTCAACCAACAGTACAATCTTCTTTTGTAGCTGCAAGACGTATAGCAGAGATTACAGATTTAGAAACTGAACAAGTACTACTTCAATCAAATCATGCTTTCAATTTTGAAAATGAAATTAAGCTAGAAAATTTAAGCTTTCAATATGGTTTTCGAAATACAGTATTGAAAAATATTAATTTAAGTATAAAAAAAGGACAAAAAGTCGCAATAGTTGGAGAAAGTGGTAGTGGTAAATCTACAATTGGAAAATTAATTAATAATTATTACTCTGTACCTGAAGGACAAATTATAATTGATCACAATAATATCAAAGATATTGATCTTTCAGAATTAAGACAACATATTGGCTACGTGTCTCAAGATACATTTTTATTCGCTGATACAATTAAAAATAATTTATTACATGGTAGTAATAAAAATAAAAGTGATGAAGAAATGATAGAAGCAGCACGTTTAGCAGAAGCCTATGAATTTATAAATAAATTACCTAGTAAATTTCAAACCATGTTAGAAAGAGAAGGAGCAAATCTTTCAGGTGGTCAAGCACAACGACTATCCTTAACTCGAACATTCTTAAAAAATCCAGATATTTATATTTTTGATGAAGCAACTAGTGCTCTAGATAGCTCAACAGAAGATAAAATAATTCAACATATAGACGCACTAACTAAAAAAGGTAAAACAGTTATCATTATTTCTCATAAATTAAGTACAATAAAAAACTCGGACTTAATTTATGTATTGAAAGAAGGAAAAGTAAAAGAACAAGGTAATCATAAACAGTTAATACAATTAAATGGGGAATATAAAAAATTATGGGAATTACAAACACAAGGAATTTAAGCAATACTTAAAAATGCAAAAATATATGTCCTGTTTCAATCTTTTATAATGTGGTTGTTATTAAGATTAAGTTACTACAAATTTAGACTTTGTTAAAATTTTCTCATATTAAGAATTTAAGACTATTAAATATTAATTATTGTACTATACCATTTTTAATTTTATAATGTTGCATTTTTTTCAGAATAACAACCAAACTTTTATTAGTTTGAACCCTAACGATATAATATTTTTTATGAGTTTTCATTTGTTATTTTTACATATTCTTTTGGTATTCAACATTGTTTGTTTTGGTTTTATATATACTAGTTGTAATAAAAACAGAAGTATAATCAACTTATTATAATATACAGTAATCATATATTGTGAAATATGTAAGGCTCCTAATTTATATCGATTTCTTTTAGATAACATCAAACTAGCTTGTTAATACATAGTTTTACTGGTACCTTGTTTGAATTTTAATATATGTAGTATTGTTTAACTAGCTTGTTGAACCATATTATTCACAATTTATTTCCAAATAAGTTATATACAATCTATTTTTTAGTTTTATTTGTGGTAAGCTTCTGCTTATCGGTAGATGATGCGGTTTTTAGTTAAATTTGGGTGTGATAATCAGAGAGTTATCATAAGTGATGCGAAGTTTAATTAAGATTAAAAGGAAGCCAGAAATGGCTTCCTTTATTTTATGTCTCATTTAATTTCCTTAGTATGCAGTCCCTCCGTCGTCTACTGCAAGACCTGTCCATTAACGAAACTCGATTCGTCTGAGCCTAGGAAAACTGATTCTTCTGCTGCTCTCAGGCTGTTTTCCGAACCGTCTGCAGCGAGCAATATTGATTTATACAAGGTGTATTCCTCTTTACAGTAGATAAATATACTATTATTTCGCTCTTAATAGTCTTAATCCGTTTAGGATAACGAGTATCGTTGATCCTTCGTGGAAGAGCACTGCTGTTGGTAGATTTAGGAGTCCGAATATATTTAATAATACAAGTATAACAATCACACTAATAGAGAAGATAATATTTGCTAAAATAATGCGATTGAGTCGATTACTTAACATGAAACTATAGAATAGTTTTTGTAAGTTGTTTTTAACGATTACGACGTCTGATGATTCCATCGCAACGGATGATCCGCTTCCCATTGCAATACCGATATCAGCGTTTGCCAGTGCGGGTGCGTCGTTGATTCCATCTCCAATCATCCCGACAATCTTACTCTTCTTCTGACTTTCATTTACAAAGCGTACTTTGTCCTCAGGGAGACATGATGCGGTGTAGTCTGTGATGCCCACTTCTCCAGCAACTTTTTCTGCAACAGTTTCATTATCTCCTGTTAAGAGTACGACTTCAATGTCAGAGTTCTGGAAGTTTTCAACGGCATGTACTGCTTCATCACGGACTTGGTCTGCCAGCGAGAAGTATCCAGTAATTTGTCCACTCTCTCCGACAAAGATATTCGTATTTCCAGCAATGATTTGATCTCTGTAGTTCGATGGGTCTGTGTAGTCTTTAAATGCATCGGGTTTACCGACGATGATATCGCCTTTCTTCATTCCGCTGCCGACGATTTCTTCTACCGGTTCACTGTCATCGACACTATCTAAATCTAAAGTTTTAAACTTCTTCACAATCGCTTCTGCGATCGGGTGACTCGAGTGTTGTTCAATCGTTACCACTTCTTTTAATGTATCTTCATCAGCTGCGTATTCTTCAACGACGAAGTCACCGTATGTGAGTGTTCCTGTCTTATCACTATATAGAATGTCCATCGTGCTCAGTGCCTCCATCGCGGCACCGCCTTTAAACAGAATACCGTTTTTCGCACCGTTACTAATCGCACTCAGTGTCGCTGGTGTTGCCGATGCAACGAGCGCACACGGGCTTGCTACTGTCAGCATGACCATTCCACGGTAGAATGATTCTTCAAATCCTAAATTATTAAAGAAGTAAAGGATAGCGATAAACACCGGTACCCCGATTAAAACAGAGATTACATATTTCGATTCAATTCGATCGATGGTTTTCGATAGTTTCGATGGTCTTTGCTGTGCTTCTTCAACCATACGCACGATATTCGAGAAGATCGTATCATCACTCGTTTTCGTTACAGTTAATCTAAACGAGTTGCCATCGTTTACCGTACCGGCAAAAACTTCTTCATCCTTTTCTTTTACAACCGGAACAGATTCCCCTGTCAGCGCTGCTTCGTTAACCGATACTTGACGGTCTGCCTGTCCATCGATTGGGATTTGTTCCCCTTTAGCAACAAGGACGATATCGCCTTGGATCAGTTCTTCTGTAGGAATTTCCGTAATTTCTCCATCAGCCCCGATTCTACTTGCTGTTGAAGGAAGGTGGGACATCAGTTCAGAAATGGCTTTTGTGGATTTACTAGTCGCGTAGTTCTCAAGCACTTCAGCACCCGCAAAGATTAGAAGTAACAGTGCACCCTCTGACTCATAATTGATGATGACCGCACCAATAGCAGCAAGAATCATCAGTAAGTCAACGTTTGGTGAACGTTCTCTAATCGTCTCGATGACCGCATTCTTGGATGCATAGAAACCGAGAAAGAAAATTGCGATGTAAAACGCAATGGAACTGTAGATACCCTCTACCGGCATCAATGCAAATCCGAGGATTATAAAGATAATCCCTGCAACGAGAAACTGCCCCTGCCTGTTTGTAAATAAGTAGTTGAACAAGATAAAAATCCTTCCGTTTTGATTTTTTTAAGGCTGTCTGAAAAATAAAAATCTTCTTACATATTATATCGTATATAGCGTTTTGATTTAATACCTAATTCATTCATTATCTTACTGACTGTTCTTTGTGTGACCGTACATCCTTTGCTTCTTAGTACTTGTGTAATTTTAGGACTACCATAACGTTTTTGACTTTGAATATAAATTTGATAAATATGTTTTTTCAATACATCATGTCTAATTGTACGTTTACTTGGTTTACGATTCTTCCAACCATAATAGCCACTTTTTGAAACACCTAACACTTCACACATCTTTATAACACGAAATTCATGTCGGTGTTCTTCAATAAACCTGTATATTACTTCTGGTCTTTGGCAAAGATGTGCATAGAGCCTTTTTTAATATCTTATTTTCTTCTTCTAGCTCTTTTAATCTTTTTTGTAGATCAACTTCAGACTGTTTCTTAGGGGTACGTCTACCACTACCAACAAATCCTTTTTCACCTTCTTTACGATAAACACTTAGCCATTTGGTTAATGTTTGAATAGGGATGTCTAAATCTCTTGAAACTTCTGTTGCTTTTCTACCAGATTCTACTAACTGAATTGCTTCCATTTTAAAGCTATGATCATATTTTCTTTTAGACATAACGAACACTCCTGTAAATTGATTACTTTCATTATAGCTTAATTTATTATCAATTTACTGTGTCCGTTATTCAGTCTAGCATCATTGATATTAAGCCAATCCTACCGTTCCCTAAAAAACAGGACATTCAAAACCAAGACATCTTTATTACTAACAGAACTAATACTAACAGTTCTAATATTAATAGTTTTAATATTAACAGTCATTCATTCTATCAAGAGCAAGAAAATCTAAATACAGTAGATGAAAATCATCTGGAAGAAAAAGAACTTGATATAAAAGAGATTGAAAGACTGAATGATTGAAAGAGATAAAATAAACTCTATAACTTGTTATATGCCTTCTTGTTTGGCTTTGTTTGTTGTGTAGGTATATTTATATATTTAGATAATCAGAAGCTCTTAGAAACGATTTAAATGCTTCATAAAGTTAACCCCCACTATTAAGCTAATAAATCTTTCCTGTTGGCTTTATGGTGGTGTCAAAACAACAGTAGGGCGTTAGATTTCTATTCAGGACTATCTTTCCTATACTCATTTAACACTTCTAGAACTTTCATAAGTTTATCTTCTAGCTGATCTACATTTCTAATATCTATTTTATTTACTTCTAAAATCTTTTCATCTAGCTTGTCAGAAAAGCCTACCAGATGATCGTATTCAAAAAATGTTGGGTGGAAGGTTTGTATATATCTTTCATAAAAAGGTACATATCCTTGTGCTAATTCTGTTTCATTTGCTAAGTCAATCAGTAGTCTTAACTGGATAATTGTTCTCTAAAGGAACTATATTGCTAAAGTTCTTTTAGTGAACAATTAGAATTTTCATCTCAATTTTTAACAAGAATTGTTGCTTTTTTTCATCAATAACTGACCAATTAAGCTTCATGATAAAGAGTGAAGGCAAAGTAAAGAGCTATTGTTACAAGAGTTACTGAAAAGAGAAATTCTGACCGAATACTTGCAATGAAATAAATAAATAAAGCGATAAAAGCAGGTTTAACAATATAGGCTGAAAATTTTGATGATCGATGCTTTTCATAGAAGGTAAATAAAATGCGTAAGGGTAGATATGATAAACCGAGTAACAAAGTAAAAAGAATATCTTTAAATTGTATTTTTTTATTCATTGATTTTGCTCCTTCCGATTGACTGACCATCTCATTTTCGAAGAAGTCAGCAACTAATGCTTTCTCTAACAATTTCAAACTAATTAAATCCGGTGTACTTTTTCTCAATTCCCATTTAGAAATCGTTTGTCGCGTAACAAACACCTTTTCAGCTAGATCTTGTTGAGTTAAATTCAATTCATTTCTTTTAGTTTTTATTTTCGAACCAATATCCATAGCTAACTCCTCTCTGACTTATAATCTATTATTTTTCGGTTCTTTTACAAAGCAACGTTCGCGCAACGCCTTTAATAACAGTAGAAATAGCTAAAAAACGAGTAAAGGTTGATATTAAGCCAATCCTACCGTGTAGTAAAAAACAGGACACTCAAAACCAAGACATCTTTATTGTATGTTCGATAATATATAAGAGTTATTCAGTAAAACAGTTAGATTTGTTTTGCTGTTCTTTTATAATTTTTCACTTTTACAATAGAACTTGATACTAATCAATTTTTATTTTATAGAAACATCCTATACTAGAGTCATCAACAAGGAATACAAATGAAATTGGAGGGAATCAACATGCAAAGATATATATTAAGTAAAAAGAATTCCATTACACTGGTCAGTGCAATTTTGATTGCACTTGCATTCTTCGGACGATTTTCCTTAGACAACATGGCCATTTTCAATTGGTCGCTCATCATTGCATCCATTCTTGGTGTGGCGCCGATTGCAATCCAAGCCTATCAGGCATTAAAAGTAAAAGTTGTCAGTATTGATGTTTTAGTTACCATTGCAGTTATTGGGGCAGTATTGATTCAAAATTATGAGGAATCAGCCATCGTTACTTTCTTATTCTTATTTGGTTCATACTTGGAGCAACGTACCTTGAACAAAACACGTTCTGCCATTAAAGAATTAACAGAGCTGGCACCAGAAAGTGCTTTAAAGCAAATGGAAAACGGAGAATTTGAAGAAGTAGATGTCAATGATGTAGACGAAGGTGATATTTTATTAGTTAAAACGGGTGCAAAAGTTCCGGTAGATGGAACAGTGTTAACTGGTGAAGGTCACATTAATGAAGCAAGTATTACTGGAGAATCTTTACCTGTAAGTAAAAAGGTTGATTCTGAAGTATTTGCAGGATCTATCTTAGAAAATGGAACGATCCAAATTCGAGCTGATCGCGTTGGAGAAGATACAACATTTGGTAGAATTATCGAATTAGTGGAAGAGGCACAGGATTCCAAATCAGAAGCAGAACGTTTCATTGACCGATTCTCTAAATATTATACACCAGCTGTGTTAGTCCTTGGTTTTATTGTTTGGTTTTTCTCAAAAGATATTGAACTAGCTATCACGATTCTTGTTTTAGGATGTCCAGGTGCATTAGTTATCGGGGTTCCTGTATCCAACGTTGCCGGTATCGGAAACGGTGCACGTAATGGTGTCCTCTTAAAAGGTAGTGAAGTTATCAATGACTTTAGCAGAGTAGATACTATCGTTTTTGATAAAACAGGAACATTGACAGTAGGAAACCCTGAAGTTGCCGAAAAAGAATTTTACGGAAAAAATACTGAAGAGGTTCTAGGATATTTAGCAAGTGTGGAGCGTGAATCGGACCACCCACTAGCGAAAGCTGTCCTACAGGATATTGGCGAGACAACTTTCTCTACTGTTGAAGAAACCGAAGTCGTTAAAGGTGGCGGAATTGTAGCAAAAATAGGTGTTCATCGTATAGCCGTTGGTAACGTAGCATTAATGGAAAAGGAAAATGTGAAATTAAGCGAAAAAGCTAAAAAAGACGTCGAACGCTTTGAGAAAAATGGGAATTCTCTTGTGTTAACTACGGTCGACGGAGAATTAAACGTTCTGATGGGTATTCGGGATCAAATCCGTCCAGGTGTTAAAAAAGATCTTCAAAAACTGAAAAAACTAGGGGTCAAAAACCTTGTCGTTCTTTCTGGGGACAACCAAGGAACCGTAGATTTAGTTGCTCGAGAACTTGGGTTAACAGAAGCACACGGTCATATGCTTCCAGAAGGAAAATCTGCTTATATCGAAAAAATGCAAGCAGAAGGCGGGATCATTGCCTTTGTCGGTGACGGAGTGAATGATAGTCCTTCATTAGCCTTAGCAGATATCGGAATCGCCATGGGAAGTGGAACAGATGTTGCAATTGAAACATCAGATGTTGTTTTAATGAATTCTGACTTTAGTCGTTTACCACACGCATTAGGCTTAACAAAATCAACTTCAAGAAACATGAAACAGAACATCGCCATAGCAGTTGGTGTGGTATTAATCTTACTTGCTAGCCTACTATTTAGTGAATGGATGAATATGTCAATCGGGATGTTGGTTCACGAAGCAAGTATCTTAGTAGTCATCTTGAATGGTATGAGATTGCTTCGATACCGTTTGAGAGGATAAATTTAATAGAAAGCGGTCTTGACGAATGATAAAGGGGAAGTATTCAGGTAGGAAGAACAAAATACTCCCCTACTTTTTCTTGAAACTTGATTTGCGTCAATTTCATTTCGTTGAACCTCAGCTATACTTAAATTGTAAAGAAGAAGAGGGAAAACAAAAAAGTCAAAGATAAGATGAAAGGAGAAATAATTCATGCAAAAAGCAGTTATTCAATTAGAAACATTATCTTGTCCATCTTGTATGCAAAAGATTGAAAATGCGGTGAAAGGATTAAATGGGATTAATCAAGATAGCTTAAAAGTATTATTCAATGCCAGTAAAGTAAAAGTAGATTTTGATTCAGAAACGATCACCGTTAACGATATCAAAAAGGCAATTGAAGACTTAGGATATCCCGTTGTTAAATCAAAAGTAAAATCTGCCTAAGACAAACACACATAACAAAAATTATATATAGAAAGAGGGAAATAATAATGTCTGAACAAACATTTAACGAAGTAATAACAAACCATTTTGAAAAACTGGATTTATACACCACTGCAATTACACGGGCCCATGGTAAGAATCACCCAGAAGCCTTTGAAGTACGTGAATTGTTTGAAACAATTAGTGGAAAAGTAAAAGACGCAGGTACGAACAAACCTGACTTAGATGCTGAATTTGCTCAATTACGAAAAATCACAGACAACTACACCATTCCTGGAGATGTATGTGAAACGTATGCAGGCACATTCGAGATGTTATCAGAAGTAGATAAAGCATATCAGGCTTAAAGTAACTCAAAAACAAAAGAATAGATTGGTTTACGGTCGTTAAAAAATGAAGGGGGAAATGATTTATGCAAAAAGCAACGATTCAATTAGAAACCTTATCTTGCCCATCTTGTATGCAAAAGATTGAAAATGCGGTGAAAGGAATAAACGGTGTGAATCAAGATAGCTTGAAAGTAATGTTCAATGCAAGTAAAGTAAAAGTAGATTTTGATTCAGAAGCAGTCGCTATTAACGATATCGAAAAGGCAATTGAAGACTTAGGATATCCTGTTGTCAAATCAAAGGTAAAACCTGCTTAATCGAGTGAATAGAAAGGAAGCCTAAGATGCCCTCTTAGGCTTTTTATAAAAAGGAGAGGTTATTTTGGAACAAAACCAATGTTGTCATCACCAACATGGACATGCAGAATGTATTCGTATTGTTCCTATTTTTAACCATTTGAAAGACTCACAAATGGATTTGATTGCGGAATCTGCCAAGACACTTCATCTACAAAAAGGGGAAATGTTATTCCGTGCAGATGAGGAAGATGATACCTTATATATTATCAATTCGGGTAAGGCTCGGATTTATCGCTTATCGGATTCTGGAAAAGAACAACTTGTTCGCATTTTAAATCCCGGTGATTTTACAGGTGAAGTCGCTATTTTCCAACCTGGAAGTATTCATGAGAACTATGCGGAAGCACTACAAAATACATCCATTTGTTTAATTAAACGAGAGGATTTACAAGAGTATTTGGTGAAATATCCGCAGATCTCATTAAAAATACTGTCAGAAGTAACTATGCGTTTGAAGGATTCTGAAAAACAAACCACACAAGTAGCGATTGAAAATGTAGAAACCCGCATTATATCCTTTTTAGCTGAGAATGTTGAAAAGGGAAGTGGCAATAGTCCAACGATTATCTTACCAATGTCCAAAAAGGATTTAGCCTCGTATCTTGGTACCACACCAGAAACAATCAGCCGTAAATTTACTAATCTAGAAGAACTTGGATTGATCAAACGGTTACCGAAAAAGAAAATTAAAATAATGGATTTAGATCAATTGTTACTTCATACTGAATGAATATAAGAGGGTAGCGTGCCATTATCTAACGGGTTAAGTTTAATAGTACAAAACATAAAATAACAAACCTTTTAGCAATCCAATTAGCATATAAAATGGATTGCTAATTTTTGTTGGTTTAACAATGTCTATCTACAAAAAAGAAAGAAAAATGGCTCCTTATTTGACACTTATTTTACCAAGATGACATAATTTTGTGTCAACTTCATTATTTATTGCATTATCTAATCTTTTCACTCCTTGAATTTTTACAATAGACATTATTCATCACTTTCTTTTCTATATTGGTTCTTCATCTTTTGTGGTGGGATGGCATGAAATGCTATCCCGCCTTTTATGTTTTTAATCATTTTAGATACAAAAAAAGCGCTCATGCCTCTATAATTTTAAGTGACCAAACAAAAAATCGAGAGGAGACATGATGCTCCTATGTGTAATGATATATTAAAACTACTAAAAATTAAAGATGAAAATATTCAAGTTATGAAGGTGGAGGAAGATGTAGAAGTGCGTGGTCAGCTTTCTACAGTTGTTTATGGAACCCTTTCTTATAAACCTGAAGCTTGTATGAAGTGTGGTTGTGTCAATGACGGGCAAATACATAAGCACGGTAAACGTGTTTCGCGTTTGACGTTGTTAAAATCTCAAGAGTCTAATGTTTATCTTAACTTAGCGAAAGAACGCTTTAAATGTTTACACTGTTCAAAGACTTTCACGGCTCAAACAAGCATTGTTGATAGTCACTGTTTTATTACGAATCGCGTGAAGTTAGCGATTCCACATAGACTCACTCGTGTACAATCCGAACTAGACATTGCCAATGATTGTAGTGTTTCACCGAGTACAGTTAAAAGATGTCTTCATAAACTTTCACAATCACTGACAGTCAAACCTTCATCAGGCTTACCCAGACATATCTCCATAGATGAGTTTAAAAGCGTTAAGAACGTGACAACGGCGATGAGTTTTCTGTTTGTAAATAATGAAACGAATCAGATTATCGATATTTTAGAAGATAGACGCATTCATAAGCTCAAAGAATATTTCTATCGCTTTGACCGACGTGAAAGAATAGCTGTTAGAACTGTAACAGCGGATATGTATGAGCCATATATTAACTTCGTTCATGAAGTATTCCCAAATGCGATTTTAATCTTTGATCGTTTTCATATCGTTCAGCACCTTAACCGTGAACTTAATAAGCAACGTATTTCTGTTATGAATGCTTATCGTTATAAATCTTCAACCGATTACACGAAACTGAAAAAACACTGGAGACTCTTCCTTTCCGACAGACAAGATATTAATAGCTATGAATACTTCTGGTCAAAGTCTTTCAAAACATACACAACCTCAAGAGATATTCTAGGGTATCTATTAAATCTTGATCAACAGCTCTATGACACATATATGTTAGTCCACCAACTTCGAGAAGCATTGAAACAATGTGATTGGTTACGTTTCAAAGAAATACTGCGAGGTGTCGAAAAGAAACAGGTATCGCGTGGTGTTTGGCGTGTGATTCGATTCTATAAGAAATACGAGTATGTCCTTTACGCAACAATCCAGCACCCTATGTTTAACAATGGAGCGATTGAAGGTATCAATAATAAAATTAAGCTAATTAAACGTGTATCGTATGGTTATCGAAACTTTAATAACTTTAAAGCCAGAATACTTATTATTTTCAAGTTGTATCAATGACGTAAAAAGCATGGTTTATTAATAAATGACGTCGCATAAATATTACGTAGTAATCGCTACTTAACATGTCACAAACACTCATATAACTATATGGCGTAACAATCATTTCTAATGCGAGACGCCTAAGGCAACAAGCCGAACTGAAAATCCATTTTGGCTTCCATTGTTTAACAAAGCCAAAATTAGTTAAAGTGAGGCGCCTTGGCAAGCGAGCATTAAAGAAATGATAGTACTCAAAAAGCGCACAATTAATAATTAACTGTACGCTTAAATGAATGTAGTGATTACTACGTGTTATGATTAAGTTAAATATAAAATTAGTTACTTTTAATTATCTGCCCACCACAAAAGATGAACATCCTAAAAAAGCGCGCCCATCTATTTGAAGATGAGCGCGCTTAATTTGATTCACACATTTTTAAGAATAAAATGTTTTGCCACGACGTGATTCTAAAAATTTCATCACGTCTTGATCAATGTTGTTGTCGTATTTTTCATGAATTTCAATGACTTTATCAATACCTATCGCATCCATCATTTCGAATGGTCCAATAGGTGAACGTGAGTTAATATGCCAAGTTGTATCAATGACATCGTATTCTGCAATTTCGTTAACGTATAAATCTTCAGCGGCTTTGAATAAAGACAATAACAGTTTAGATAACACGCCATTGTTGTCATTCGCGACGGCTTGTTGTAAATGTTCGTCAGATGGTTTTTCGCCTACAGGAATGTCCCAAGTTTCATATTCAGGGTTTGGATATGTGTAGAATCCTTTACCTGTTGCTTTACCAAGTTCACCATTTTGGATTTTGACGTTATTTTTGTCAACGTACACTTTTTTCCAAGGTGTGCCGTCTTTTTCATATTCTGCTTGTACGATAGCAGTATTTGTATTTAAACCAACGACGTCAATCGCACCGAATGGACCCACGTTCATACGTATAGCGTTCATCCAAATTTTATCAATTTCTTGTGGTGTTTCTTCTTCATTCGCATACATTTCTTCAGCCACGTGGAAGAATGGCACAAGAAGTGAGTTTTGAACGTAACCTGCATGTTCTTTTTTAATTGACACTGGGTGTAAGCCCATTGCTCCTGCATATTCAACAACTTCATCAAATACAGCACGATCTGTGTCTTTAGTCGCCATAATTTCGCCGACATTATTTAACCAAATTTCGTTCGCAAAGTGTAACGCTAAGAAACGATCTGTACGTCCTGTTGCATCTTTAAAATCACTTGGTAATAATGTTGAGGAGTTTGTTGCGAAAATTGTTTTTTCTGGCGCAACTTCTCCAAGTTCTTTATAAAATGATTGTTTTATTGATAATTTTTCAGGAATGGCTTCAATCACTAAGTCCGCATCTGCGACAATTTCTTTTAAATTTGTTGAAGTTTGGATGCTTTTAACGGTTGCTTTTAATTTGTCTTCTGGCGCATCTAAATCTTTAATATAACGCGGTACTAATTTTTCTAAACGGTCTTTTGCCGCTTCAAGCCCTTTTTTATTCACATCATAAATTGAAACGTTAAAACCTGAATACGCAGCCTGAAAAGCGATTTGGCTACCTAATACACCGCCACCAGCGACAACTACATTTTTAATATTCATCTCTACACTACCCTTCAGAAATAATTTTAGTAAATACCTTTATTATGACATCTAAAAATTAACAAAATCATGAGGTGTTATTTTTATGGGGTGTCACAATTTATTCACAACATAAGTATAATTAATATACCTTTGAAAATCAAAAGAAGAGATTTCCACTCGCAACTGTCTAATTTGGAAAACTCTTCTTATTTCGTGGCATTGTTTAAACTTATATAGTAGATATGCGCTTAGTAAAACCTTGTAATCACTAAATCACTAATATTTAAACGACTGTCATCATTTAATAAGGTAATAAACAGTTTTTTGATAAATGTTATTCTTCTAAAATTCTTTTTAATTTACACACTAAAAAATATCATCCTTAACAATAATAAGTTATTTAAATTATTGATTAAGGAGGATATTTTTATATCTATTTATTTCTCAATTTAGAACTAGATTTTTATCGTGCTTTCAACTCATTTCCTGTCATCCATTTATGATTTTTAATGATTTTACCATTATCTTTGGATTTGTAATCAACTACGTAAACAGTAGTCTTTTTCACGTTATCTATATTGGCTGTAGCACCTTTCATACCAGACATATGACTTGCTTCTAATTTAACAGTATCGCCCTTGCTAAATCCATCTTTAGGTGCATCTTTAATCTCTTCGTTTACGACCCATTTATGATTGTTTACTTTTTCATTTCCATTTGTGGGTTTATAACTTACAACATAGGCATATGTCTTATACGCACCTTTTACAGTAGCTTCTGCACCTTTCATACCTGGCATATGCCCTGCTGTAATCGTTACTTTATCTCCCACTTTAAATTCACCCTCATTAGTCGATTTCATATCTTCTGGAACTTTACTTTCATCATTATGCTTCATATGGCTCTCACTTTTTTGGTCATTAGTGTCTTTATCTTTTTCATCATTATTGGAGCAAGCTGATAATATTAGTAATGATCCTAATATCATAAAAAATAATTTTTTAATCATAATAAAACTCCTATCTTTTATTTTAATTTTAATGTAAAGGCATTAATTGCAACAATAACCGTACTTAGTGACATTAAAATAGCACCTATTGCAGGTGATAAAATCAAGCCGATAAATGCTAAAATACCAGCTGCTAAAGGTACAGCAACAATATTATAACCTGCACCCCACCATAAGTTTTGCACCATTTTTCTCATAGTATTATTTGAAAGGGTCAAGAAATGAATAATATCTGATGGATTACTTTTAACAAGTATGATATCACCTGAATCCACTGCAACATCTGTGCCTGCACCAATTGCTATACCAATATCGGCTCTTATAAGACTCGGCGCATCGTTTATACCGTCTCCGACCATCATGACTTTATTACCGTCACTTTGATAATCTTTTATAATGCTTTCCTTATCTTCTGGCATGAGTTGTGCGTGGACATCACTAATACCTAATTCTTTTGCGACAGCGTGTGCCACTTCATTATTGTCACCTGTAAGCATGACTGGTGTAATATTTCTTGATAGTAAATCAGCTACCATTTGTTTTGAGCTTTCTTTAATTTGATCTCCTTGAGCAATCATGCCAATGACTTGTTGATCCTCAATTAAATAGCTGATTGAATTACCTTGTTGAGCTAATTTAGTAAACAAGTCATCGTCATAATTAAGTTTATGTTTATCAAGATAAGAGACATTTGTTATTTTATATGTTTTATTATCAATTAGACCTTCTAATCCGACACCTGGAATATTATTAACGTCTTGTGGATTAGTAAATGAAACATTTTTACTTTTCGCAAAATCAACAATACTTATAGCTAATGGGTGATTAGATTGACTTTCTAATGAGGCGAAAAGACTTAATATTGTATCATTACTCAAATCATTTTTAAAGCTCTCATAATGATTCACAGAAAAGTTACCCTCAGTTAAAGTACCAGTTTTATCCATCATTACATAATCGATATGTTGAGCTATTTCTACAGACTCTCTATTTTTAATAATTAAACCATTATGTGCACCAATTGAAGTAGAACGTGCAGTGACTAAAGGTATTGCCAAGCCTAAAGCATGTGGACAAGCAATGACTAACACAGTTACAAGACGTTCTAATGCAAAATCAACATCATTTTGAATGAGCATCCAGACAATAAAAGAAATCAAGCCAACACTTACAGCAAAGTAGAATAAATAACCCGCTACTTTATCAGATAACAATTCAGCACTAGATTTATCATTTTGTGCTTGATTAACAAGTCCCATAACTTGAGAAAGATATCCATCTTCTCCCACAGCTGTAACCTTGACTTGTATTGTTCCAGACCCATTAATAGAACCCCCGATGACGTTGTCATTTTGATTTTTTTGTACTTTTTTAGATTCTCCAGTGACTAGGGATTCATCTATAGATGTTTGTCCTTGAACGATAATACCATCTGTTGGAATGCTTTCTCCGGCTTTTACTTCGACGATATCATCAGTCATGATGTCTGATATTTTAACTTCTTCGTGTTGGCCATTATCCATAACTTTAATAGCACTATTAGGTAACAGTTCTGCCATTTTCTTTAAAGCATCTCCAGCATTTCCGACAGCATTCATTTCTATCCAATGTCCTAATAGCATAATTAAAATTAAGGTTGCTAATTCCCAAAAAAAGTCCATTGTATGACCAGTTGCACTACTAAAGTTATTCATATAAAAAGCATACAAGCTATAAATATAAGCTACTGAGATACCTAGGGTAACTAAGGTCATCATGCCTGGTTTTTTTGTAGCAATTTCATCTTTACCACCAGACAAGAACGGTTTACCACCATAAAAGAATAAAATTGTACTTAATATTAACACTACCCATTCAGAACCTGGAAATGTGAATTGAAAAGGTAAGTTAACACCCATCATTGGCGATAAAAGAATGATAGGTATTGCAAAAATTAATGAAACAAAAAACTTAACTTTAAAATTTCCATGATGATGTGCATGGCCACTATGATGATGTGAGGCATGGTTATCATGATGCATGTGATTGGAATGATTCATGTGATTTTGATGATTATGCTCTTCACCATTATTATTCAAATTAACCCCTCCTATTTATGAAAATATTATATTAGCTATACTTATACTATAACACATACCCCCTAGGGGTATAAATATTTTCGATTTATCTCCATTTATGGATTTATTTATATCATTCCGAAAATGATGTCTCCACGTCCTACATTAGACCTTGTCATCGATGTTTAAAACAAGGTTTTAATTAAATGTATTATTGCAAAAAGTATTATCTATATAGATATTTGTCTATATAGATGATAATCTATAATAAAGGAGGGATGACATCCATATGTCTTATAAGGAACTATCATTACAATTAAAAATTTTATCGGATCCAAGTCGATTAGAAATATTAGACTTATTATCTTGCGGTGAATTATGTGCTTGTGATTTATTAGCGTATTTTCAATTTTCACAACCTACATTAAGTCATCATATGAAAATTCTAGTAGATAATGAATTAGTATCTACACGAAAAGACGGTACTAAGCGCATGTACCGACTTAATCATAAGTCCTTAGATTCAATCAACAATGAATTAACTTATATTAGCTCTCCTACTCAACAATGTATGTGTAAAAAGATAAAGACAGGTGAATGTACATAATGACTATTCTAGCGATTATTATTTTTCTTTTAACTCTCATGTTTGTTATTTGGCAACCTAAGGGGTTAGATATTGGTATTACAGCATTGTTTGGTGCTATCATCGCTATTATTACAGGCGTTGTCAGTCTCTCGGATGTTATTGAAGTTACAGGGATTGTTTGGAATGCGACGTTAACCTTTGTCGCTGTTATACTCATTTCATTAATTTTAGATGAAATTGGATTTTTCGAATGGTCTGCGATACATATGGTCAAGGCCTCAAAAGGTAATGGCTTAAAAATGTTTGTTTTTATCATGCTACTTGGGGCAATTGTAGCAGCATTTTTCGCAAATGATGGTGCAGCTTTAATCTTAACGCCTATTGTATTAGCAATGGTACGTAGTTTAGGATTTGATAAAAAAGCGGTATTCCCATTTATTATTGCTAGTGGTTTTATTGCAGATACTACGTCTCTTCCATTAATTGTTAGTAATTTAGTTAATATTGTTTCTGCTGATTACTTTGATATTGGATTTGTTGAGTACTTCAGTAAAATGATTATACCTAATATATTCTCTTTAATCGCAAGTATTCTTGTCTTATGGATTTATTTCAGAAAGTCTATCCTAAGAAAATTTGATGCAGTAAATATTAGAGAACCAAAAGAAGCGATTAAGGACAAAAAGCTTTTTAATATCTCGTGGATTGTACTCACTGTATTGCTAGTTGGTTATTTAATAAGTGAGTTTATA
This sequence comes from Staphylococcus sp. GDX8P80P, assembly GCF_017893095.1. Lineage (NCBI taxonomy): Bacteria > Bacillati > Bacillota > Bacilli > Caryophanales > Staphylococcaceae > Staphylococcus > Staphylococcus sp. GDX8P80P. The sequence goes on from NZ_JAESMI010000061.1 coordinate 19,487, forward strand.
AATATTCCTGTATCAATTATTGCT
>NZ_JAESMI010000062.1:0-6302 GCF_017893095.1 Staphylococcus sp. GDX8P80P
CTTTGCTGGGGCCCCGACTCCCAACTTGCTTTGCTTGTAGAATTTCTTTATGAAATTCTCTTTGTTGGGGCCCCGAACCCCAACTTGCTTAGCTTGTAGAATTTCTTGATGAAATTCTCTTTGTTGGGGCACCGCCCGCAAGGATGACTAGAACTGAGAAAAGCTTGATTTAAGTGCCTTCTCAGTTCAGTCAGCTACTGCGAATTTGAAAAATAGTTTCATTATATTATTTATGTCCCGGACTCGAAACATTATGAGTTGATGGTCTTAAATACCTTTGAAAATGAAAAAGAACTGAGAAGCGCATGAAATAGAGCGCCATCTCAGTTCGGTTAGCTACGCAAATGAATGAGTGAAGCTGTAGCCTTTATAAATAATTGCTTTAGTAATTAATCTAAAGTGTCTTGAACATCTTTTTTAGTTTGTTCGATGTCGTCAGTTTTTTCTTCTTTTTGTTCTTTTAATTTTTCTTCTACTTCTTTTGCTTTTTTAGCATCTTCGTTTGTCATAATGAACACTCCTTGTTAGATTAATGTTTACAATTTAAGTTTACCCATATAAAACTAGGATAAACTTATATAGGTCTCAAGATGTATTTTATTGTTTAATAAAGACAAGATTAACATCTTACTATATAATGAATTTTGAGGTGAACAGTATGTCTTTTCTTAAGAAACACACCGAGATTATTTTTAGTTATATTGTCGGTATCGTTTCACTCTTCACGGGTCTCATAATACTTATAAATTTACCTTTAATTAATAAATTAAAGGATAAAGATAAAGTTGAATTAAAAATTCATAATTTATGGGATTTCCTTAATGCATTCTTCAGTGAAATTATTAGAGTGATGAGTAGGTTCATAGGCAACTTTCCTATTATTAGTGCAGTCATAATTATTCTGTTTGGTATTCTTGTAATGCTTATTGGTTATGCATTATATAGAACTACGAAATATGATTACGACATCTCAATTTTCTTTTTAATTATTGGGATTTTATACTTCCTCATTTCAATTACTTTAATGACTCAAGTATATAGTTTTTGGGCAATTATTTTTATTATTCCTTTTATTATTCACACAGGCTACATTGTATATAAAGATGAACTTAATGTTGCTAATAGAAAAAACCATTACTTATGGATTATCTTTTCTTACGGAATAAGTTATTTAATTACTCAAATTTCTTTATACGGCAAAATTGATGCCAATGAAATTGCACCAATAGATATTTTAAGTGTAAATACATTTTTCTTAGTAATGTGGTTATTAGCGCAAGCTTCAATTTGGAATTTCTTATTCTTAAGAAGATCCTTACCATTGACTAAAGAAGAATTGGGAGAAGAAGAACCTGAATTATCAAGAACAAGTAAAGGAAATGTTTCGAATCAGTCTAAAGTTCATTTTAAACAGCTTCAAGATAAAACATCAGAATATGCACGTAAGACGAGAAGAAGTGTCGATTTAGAAAAAATTAGATCAAAACGTGATAAATTTAAGAATAAATTCAAAAATGTATTTAATATTGAAGAAGATGATATTCCTAATTGGATGAGACGTCCGAAATGGATTAAACCGGCGTATGTAGAAATATTCTGTGGTTTCATTTTATTCCTATTTACATTTATTGAATTTAATAACAGAAATGCTTTATTTGTATCAGGTGAATGGGAACTATCTCAAACACAATATGTTGTTGAATGGGTAACTTTATTATTATTAATGCTAGTTATTATCACTTATATTGCAACGACATTTACACATTTCTTAAGAGGTAAATATTATTATTTACAACTCTTTATGGTTAGTATTCTATTCTTTAAATTGTTAACTGAATTTGTAAACATTATGATTCATGGATTATTATTATCAATCTTTATAACTCCAACGTTAATCTTAATGTTGATAGCGGTTATTATCGCATTTACGTTACAATTGAGAGAAAGACCTTAATGAGTTTAATTTTGATAAGGTGGTAACGTGAAATCTATGGTGACAAAATAGACTTCACGTTCCACCTTTTTTGTTTAATGTTGTTTTGTGTAAGGATAATTTTAAATTTGTTAAACTAGTGTTGAATGATAACGAGAGTATTGTATAAAATTCAAACTTAAAACAATCTAACATAGGAGCGTTTGAAAATGAAAATAGCCACATTAAATAGAGGTAAAGAAACAAAGTATTTGAATCACTATCCACTAGTAGATGAAGCGGATATTTATAACAATGATCATTTAAAAGAAGGCGACTTATTTTACATTATGAATGGTCAAGAACAGTACATTGCAACCGCATATGTTGGACGTCAACATAAGGGGCTAGGTTGGATATTAAGCTACGATCAAAATGAAACAATTAATACATCTTTTTTCGAAAAAAGATTTGAAATTGCATTACAAGAACGTGACTATTATTATCATATCGAAGGTACTAATGCGTTTAGATTATTTAATGCAGAAGGCGATGGCGTTGGTGGTTTAACGATTGACAACTACGATGGCCATTTATTGATTCAATGGTACTCAAAAGGAATATATAAATTCCGCTATAATGTCATTGAAGCGATTCAGAAAGTATTTCCATTTAAGTCAATTTTTGAAAAAATGCGTTTTAAAGATTCTGAATATACAGGTGGACATGTATTAGGAGAAACGCCTGAATTTCCAATAGTTATAGAGGAAAATTTCACATTTTATAATGTAGATTTAGATGATGGCTTGATGACAGGCATTTTCCTAGATCAAAAAGAAGTAAGAAAGAAATTACGAGATCACTTTGCAAAAGATAAGCATATACTCAATTTGTTTAGTTATACTGGTGCATTTTCGGTTGTAGCTGCTAAAAATGCGACTACAACAACAAGTGTGGATTTAGCCAATCGTTCACGCAGTTTAACGGAAGAAAACTTTGGTTTAAATGCTATTGATCCTAAAAGCCAGTATATTTATGTAATGGATACATTTGATTTTTACAATTATGCTGCGCGACATGGCAAAGTATACGACACGATTGTAATTGACCCACCAAGTTTCGCTCGTAATAAGAAGAAGACATTTTCAGTACAAAAGAATTATGATGATTTAATTAATGGCGCATTAAATATACTTGCTCCAAATGGGTCTCTATTATTATGTACAAATTCAAGTGCTTTTTCATTGAAAGCCTTTAAAAATGTTATTAAAACTACGCTTAATGAAGCAGATGTAGCATATGATATTGAGGAAGTAATGGGGTTGCCTAAGGATTTTAAAACGCACCCACACTATAAGCCGTCAAAATATTTAAAAGCTGTATTTATTAATATCAAGCATTAAATCATTAAAAATGGGTATACATGTTGAATGAATGATTTAAGAAAGGTGTGTCTTTAAATGGGCATTATGAATAAATTCACAAGTGGCGTTACAAATAAAGTTGGAAACAAAGTTTTAAATATTGAAGAAATTAAAGAAAAAAGTAACTTACCGACTACTAAAGAAGAATTAGCTGAACGCAGAGCAAAAGCGGAAACAATTGTGAAGAAAAAATCATTATTATCATCAAGCATGAGTATTGTGCCAATTCCTGGACTAGACTTTGGCGTAGATATTAAATTAATGCGAGACATTATTGAAGATGTTAATAAAATTTATGGTCTAGATCACAAACAAGTAAATACGCTTGGGGATGATGTGAAAGAACGAATTTTAGCAGCAGCAGCAATTCAAGGTAGTTCATTTATTGGTAAAAAAGTATCAAGTGCTGTGTTAAAAGTGGTTATTAGAGACATGGCAAAACGTGCTGCAGCGAAACAAACGAAATGGTTCCCTGTGGTTGGACAAGCTGTTTCAGCATCAATCAGTTACTACTTCATGAACAAACTTGGGCGCGAACATATCGAAAAATGTGAAAAAGTGCTTCATGATATTATTTAAAATGAAAATGTTGTAGTATAATTGGAGTAAGCTTAATGATAAAGGCTAAATAGTTATCATACGAATTTGTCTTAAATTATAATTTAAACCAAAGTTGTGACAGTGATTTTAATTTGTGCTGTTATGCATACGATAAGTAAGTAAAAATATTGAAGGTTAAAATCGACTTTTTACAATTTGAAACACTTGTTTATTTCTATAAAAACCAATTATAATAGTTTTTCAATCCTATTAGAATTGAATTTAGTAATATATTTTGGTAGTGTTATGGTATAAAATTATGTTAGATTATGACAAATTTGAATATTCTAACTTTGCGAAGGAGAAATAGATTATGGAACAAAAATCTTATGTAATTATCGATGAAACAGGTATTCATGCACGCCCTGCAACTATGTTAGTTCAAACTGCATCAAAATTTGATTCAGATATTCAATTAGAATATAACGGTAAAAAAGTTAACTTAAAATCAATCATGGGTGTTATGAGTTTAGGTGTAGGTAAAGATGCTGAAATCACTATCTACGCTGATGGAAGCGATGAAGCAGACGCAATTCAAGCAATCAGTGATGTCTTATCTAAAGAAGGTTTAACTGAATAATTATGTCAAAATTAATTAATGGTATTGCGGCATCAGATGGTGTCGCAATTGCTAAAGCTTATTTATTAGTAGAACCTGATTTATCATTCACTAATGAAAAAGTTACAGATACTGATGCTGAAATTCGAAAATTCAGAAATGCGTTAGAAGCTTCTAAAATTGAATTAACTAAAATCAGAAATAATGCTGAAAAGCAATTAGGTCCTGATAAAGCTGCAATTTTTGATGCGCATTTATTAGTACTTGATGATCCTGAGTTAATTCAACCAATCGAAGATAAAATTGCGAATGAAAAAGTAAGTGCTCCAGAAGCCCTTGATGAAGTTACTTCACAATTTATTACAATCTTCGAATCTATGGATAATGAATACATGAGAGAACGTGCTGCAGATATTAGAGACGTGTCAAAACGTGTGTTAGCACATCTTTTAGGTGTTGAATTACCAAACCCAAGTATGATTGATGAAAGTGTTGTTATCGTTGGAAATGACTTAACACCTTCAGATACAGCACAATTAAATAAAGAATTTGTTCAAGGTTTCGTTACAAATATTGGTGGTCGTACAAGCCATTCAGCAATTATGAGTCGCTCATTAGAAATTGCTGCAGTTGTAGGTACGAAATCAATTACTAAAGAAGTTAAGCAAGGCGATATGGTTATCGTTGATGGTATCACTGGTGACGTTATTGTTGACCCAACAGAAGATGAGTTAATTGCTTATCAAAACAAACGTGAACGTTTCTTTGAAGATAAAAAAGAATTACAAAAATTACGTGATGCTGAAACAGTAACCATCGACGGAGAACATGCAGAATTAGCTGCAAATATCGGTACACCTGATGACTTATATGGTGTAATGGAAAATGGCGCTGAAGGAATCGGATTATACAGAACTGAATTCCTTTATATGGGTAGAGATCAAATGCCAACAGAAGATGAGCAATTTGAAGCCTATAAAAAAGTGCTTGAAACAATGAAAGATAAACGTGTTGTAGTTCGTACGTTAGATATTGGTGGCGATAAAGAACTACCATATTTAAACTTACCTAAAGAAATGAATCCATTCTTAGGTTACAGAGCAATCCGTTTATGCTTAGATCAGCAAGATATTTTTAGAACGCAATTACGTGCATTATTACGTGCTTCAGTATATGGTAAATTGAACATTATGTTCCCAATGGTCGCTACAATCAATGAATTCCGTGATGCGAAAGCGATTCTTTTAGAAGAAAAAGAAAATCTTAAAAATGATGGTCATGATATCTCTGATGACATTGAATTAGGCATCATGGTTGAGATTCCATCTACAGCTGCATTAGCTGATATCTTTGCTAAAGAAGTTGATTTCTTCAGTATTGGTACAAATGATTTAATTCAATATACTATGGCAGCTGACCGTATGTCAGAACGCGTTTCTTACTTATATCAACCATACAACCCAGCTATTTTACGCTTAGTTAAGCAAGTTATTGAAGCTTCTCATAAAGAAGGTAAATGGACTGGTATGTGTGGTGAAATGGCTGGAGATGAAACAGCGATTCCATTATTACTAGGTTTAGGATTAGATGAGTTCTCAATGAGTGCGACATCTATTTTAAAAGCTAGAAGACAAATCAATGGTTTAAGTAAAAATGAAATGTCTGAATTAGCTAACCGTGCAATTAATTGCGCTACTCAAGAAGAAGTAAAAGATTTAGTTAATCATATTTCTAAATAATGTTATATAGATTAAACACCTTAACTGACGTTAAGGTGTTTTTTTACGGTTCTAAGAGAAATGCGGTT
>NZ_JAESMI010000063.1:0-12155 GCF_017893095.1 Staphylococcus sp. GDX8P80P
CGCATTTCTCTTAGAACCTATTTTTTTGCAACTTATTAAAATGTGATAGAATATAAAAAAATTAAACATAAAATTACGTCGATATGTTAAGATTTAAAGCATAACTTAAGTAACTTTAAAAATTTAAATATTACAATAAATAGGGATACATATTGATTTATAAGAATACATTTAAAGGAGATCCACTATGGAAGAAGAAATAAATTACTTTTGGCTTAATTGTGGCTATACGAGATGGAATCATAACGAGCCTTTAGTAGGTCAAACAACTTTATTTGAATCTGGCGCCCAGTTTAATCCTACCCAAGGTTTTAGAGCTTTTAAAAAAGCCAAAACAGGTGATCAAGTTATATTTTATCAAGTCCAAACGGATACTGGATTACTTGGTATTGGTGAGATTATTAGCGTACAAACAGGCGCTCAAAATAAAATAAGAGTTGAATTTAAATTTAACGAATTATTAAAGCCTTTAACAACAGATTATTTAAAGCGTAGTGAGACACTCGATTTTCGCATGAACAACATGCGTGAAACATTAATTAATCAATTAACTAAAGAAGAATATGATTTAATTGTATCATTAGGCAAAGGCGAAGAAAAACTTCCACGCTATTTCTTCCTATCTGAAACTGAGTCATTTGAGCCAGGTGAATATTATACGATTTATACGCACACTTATAATGGCATCAAACGCAATGGCTATCACTTTTATAATCAATTAGAAGTGGGAGATAACCTTGTATTCTATAATAAATACGAGAATCAGTCAGTGGTAGGCATTGGAGAGGTATCTCGACATATTCATGAGAAACCACCGATTCCAGGTAGAACCAATAGTACAGCCATTGAAATATACTATGATAAACATATTACGCCTGTAACTTTAGGTGCATTGAACAAACATCCTAAGTTAAAAAATCTGTATTTCTTACAAGAAAATGCGAAGCAAGCTATCGCAAGCATGAGCCAAACACAGTATGATGCAATTATTGAAATGAGTAACAATGATGGCATCAAAACGCCTTTTGAAACGATTAAGAAAACAGAAATTGATACAGAACATCATGAAGAAGGTATTAAACCTTTCATATTATTAGTAGTAGAACAACGTGAAGAAGGATTGAAAGCAGCAAATAATTTACTACAAAAGACAAATGCTAACCCTGTGATTACGAGTGGGCATCCAGATTTTACGGAAGATATGTTGTATGGTAAGTATTTACCAAATGAAGCTGGTGCATTATATTATCGTGAAGGGTTTATTACACAATTGATGCCTAAAAATGATAAAAGTTACTTAGTCATTGATAACTTTAATAGAATTGATCCTGACATATTTCAGACATATATTAATGTACTTGAAGGGTATGAAGTGACATTACCTAGATATAATAAAGAAGGACAAATGGTTAAGTGGTCAAGAGAAAAAGATTCATTCTACCATTTCAATCCAAACTGGCATATTATTGGCGTAACATATGATCGATTAGAGGATATTAAACGTAAATACTCAAAACAATTTCTTAAATATACAAGAATTGTTAAAGTAAATCATGAATAAATAAAATGGCTGGAATCCAGAGAACGCCAAGATGAACTATTTTCTATGTTAATAGAAGTTGGCTAATCTGAAACAGTTATCATAGTATGGTTGTTTTAGTTCTAGTGAGTGGACAATGAATTCGAAAGGAATTCTAGTCCACTCTTTTTTATTAGAAATAATATAGATGTAGTCGATTAACTGATTTACAACGGCGTCACTATAAAGTTAAACCTTGTCTGTATCACTTTTAGTGTTTAACATAAGTCAAATCATGGAATATGAATACTAAGAAGTATTGGAAGGTGATAGAAGATGCCAATTATTTATTATGACGGTAATTGTGTGTATTGCTATAACTATTGTATTTGGTTAATACAACATGGACTTCCTAAAAGCTATGAATTTACAACCTTAAAGAGTGAATCAGCACATCATTTATTTGAACAGCATCCAGAAGCATTAAATAAAAACAGCGTTATATTACAACGTGGTCAACATTTAGAATTCAAATCTAATGCTATAGCGAGTCTTATACTTGCAACTACTGATTATAAGTGGTTAGGATTGTTGCTCAAAGTTACGCCACGTCCTATTAGAGATTGGGCTTATAATTTATTTGCTAATAATCGAAATAGAATGTGGAAGACACATTGGCACCAACCTAATGAATATGAAAAAACTTTCTTTATTGACGATAATCGAGATTAATTGATAATTTTTTATTTTAATTGATAATTTCATATACACTAATGATAATAAAATTATTTAAATGATAGTGCAAATTACTTTTCAAATGCAGATGAATGGCTTTTAATATACCATATAAAAGTTTTTAACTTACGCATAAAGTCATCATAAAAAAAGATGAACATATCTATTTACAGATTATAATAATTATAATATAATAATAATTGTAATAAAGAGAAAAAATAGTGATAAACAAGGAGAGAATATAATGAGTCAACAAGATGTAGTAAAAGAATTAAACCAACAAGTTGCGAACTGGACAGTAGCTTATACAAAATTACACAATTTCCATTGGTACGTTAAAGGTCCTAATTTCTTCTCATTACATGAGAAATTTGAAGAGTTATATAACGAAGCAAGTCAATATGTAGATGACTTAGCTGAACGTATTTTAGCAATTGGCGGTAATCCAGTTGGAACATTAAAAGAAAGCTTAGACATTTCAATCGTTGATGAAGCGGGTAAAAACTACTCAGCAGAACAAATGGTAGAAGCATTCTCAAAAGATTTAACAAATATTTCAGAGCAATTAGTTAAATCTATTGAAGTAGCAGGAGAAGCTGGCGATGATGTATCAGAAGATATGTTCATCGGAATGAAAAATTCTGTTGATAAACACAATTGGATGTTCAAATCATATTTAGTTTAATCATAAGGGTGTTATTAAGCACATGACTTTCAATATCGTTCATTGAGATAAGACTTACAATGATCTTAGTAGAGTGATTTGAGTCATGCTCTAATCTTTAAATTTAAGGCACTTCGTTAATTTAGTTTGCTAGTACTTACTAAATGATACGAAAGTGCCTTATTTTTTTAAAATATTTCAAAGTAAAATGATATATAAATACGACGTATTGTAAACGAAAAAACCAGTAAATGAATTTATAAAACTCATTTACTGGTTATTTTGTTAGGGATTATTTCCTAACCTCGTTTATTGTTTATTGTTATTCAGCAACTTCTAATGCAATTTCCATCATTTGCGTAAATGAGTTTTGTCTCTCTTCAGCTGTAGTTGCTTCATCTCTAAGAATATGGTCACTAACTGTAAAAATACCTAATGCTTTCTTACCAGCATTAATTGCATTTAAGTATAAACCTGCTGATTCCATTTCAATACCTAAAATTCCCATTTTTTTCCAATTGTCATTGAACGTTGCATCAGCATTATAGAATGTATCTGAAGATAGTACATTCCCTACATGACTTACTGCTCCAATTTTATCAGCAATATTTTTAGCTTTAGTAATAAGTTCGAAATCAGCGATTGGGGCAAAGTGGCCAGGAATATTAAATTGGTCTACATAATTAGAGTTAGTAGATGCTGCTTGAGCAATAATTACATCATATAAGTTAACATCTTCTTGTAAAGCACCACATGAACCAACACGAATAATAGTGTCAACATCAAAGAAATTATATAATTCATATGAATAAATACCAATACTTGGTATACCCATTCCAGAGCCCATAACTGAAACTTCTTTACCTTTGTAAGTACCTGTATAACCAAACATATTTCTAACTTCGTTAAATTGTTCTACATTTTCTAAAAAGTTATCTGCAATATATTTTGCGCGTAATGGATCGCCAGGCATTAAAACCGTTTTAGCGATTTTCGCTCCATTTGGTTGAATGTGGGGTGTGCCATTTGTCATTAATATCTTCTCCTTATCATGATTGTTAAGATTAAGATAACATTTGTTTAACTTTTTTGCGAATTTTTGTACTATATACATGAGAGGGCTATATTAATATGAAAAGTTAATATTCTAATTTTAAGGAATATTGATTAAATTTAACAACATATTGGAGGAAACTACTATGAATTATGCAAAATTTATTGATCACACTTTATTGAAGCCGGAATCTACACGTCAACAAATTGATAAAATTATTGACGAAGCTAAAGCGTATGATTTCAAATCAATTTGTGTAAATCCTACACACGTTAAATATGCATCAGAAAAGTTAAATGGCTCAGATGTATTAGTTTGTACTGTGATTGGTTTTCCATTAGGAGCAAATACAACTGCTACTAAAATTTTTGAAGCAGAAGATGCGATTAAAAATGGCGCGTCTGAAATTGATATGGTTATCAATATAGGCGCACTTAAAGATGGAAGATATGAAGACGTTCAAAAAGATATTGAAGGCGTAGTTGGCGCAGCTAACGGAAAAACTGTGAAAGTTATAATTGAAACTGTTCTTTTAACAGACGATGAAAAAGTGAAAGCAAGTGAACTAGCAAAAGCTGCTGGAGCAGATTTCGTTAAAACATCAACTGGCTTTGCTGGGGGAGGCGCTACACCAGAAGATGTGAAATTGATGAAAGACACTGTGGGAGACGCATTAGAGGTTAAAGCTTCAGGTGGCGTGCGTAATTTAGAAGATTTCAATAAAATGATTGACGCAGGCGCTACTCGTATAGGTGCGAGTGCTGGTGTTCAAATTATTCAAGGCTTAGAGTCAGATTCTGATTATTAATCATGCAATTGATGTAACAGCACACAGATACAACAGCTTATTTTGAGAGGGGTTCAGAATTATGAGAATGGTAGATATTATTGAAAAGAAACGCGATGGCAAATCATTATCTAAAGAGGAAATTGAATTCTTTATCAAAGGTTACACGGAAGGGGACATTCCTGATTATCAAGCTTCTAGTTTAGCGATGGCAATCTTTTTCCAAGATATGAATGAAGAAGAGCGTGCAGCTTTAACTATGGCAATGGTTAATTCAGGTGATGTTATTGATTTATCAAAAATTAATGGTATTAAAGTAGATAAACACTCAACTGGTGGTGTTGGAGATACGACGACGCTAGTGTTGGCACCATTAGTAGCTGCAGTGGGAGTGCCAGTTGCTAAAATGAGTGGCCGTGGTTTAGGACATACGGGCGGTACGATTGATAAATTAGAATCTATTGATGGATTCCATGTTGAAATCTCTGAAGCGGAGTTCATTAAACTTGTTAATGAAGACCAAGTTGCAGTGATTGGACAAACAGGCAATTTAACACCTGCAGACAAGAAACTATACGCATTAAGAGATGTTACAGGAACAGTTAACTCTATTCCTCTAATCGCATCATCTATCATGAGTAAGAAAATTGCCGCGGGTGCTGATGCAATCGTCCTAGATGTTAAAACTGGAAATGGTGCATTCATGAAAACATTAGAAGACGCTGAGGCTTTAGCACATGCTATGGTTAGCATAGGAAATAATGTTGGTAGAAATACAATGGCTATTATTTCAGATATGAGCCAACCACTTGGTCGTGCGATTGGGAATGCTTTAGAATTAAGAGAAGCGATTGATACATTAAATGGTCAAGGACCTGAAGATTTAACTGAACTAGTATTAACATTAGGTTCACAAATGGTCGTACTTGCTGAAAGAGCAAGTACACTTGAAGAGGCGCGTCAATTGCTCAATGAAGCCATTGAAAATGGTTCAGCACTAGATAAATTCAAAACATTTTTAGAAAATCAAGGTGGCGATGCTTCAGTTGTCGATTCACCGGAGTTATTACCGACTGCCCAATATCAAATTGATTATAAAGCAAAATCAAGTGGTATTGTTTCAGAGCTTATTGCAAATGAAATTGGAGTTGCTTCAATGATGTTAGGTGCGGGAAGACAAACGAAAGAAGATGACATAGATTTAAGTGTTGGCATTGTGTTGAATAAGAAAGTAGGAGACAAAGTCAATGAAGGTGAGTCTTTATTAACGATTCACAGTAATCGTGAAAATGTTGATGATGTCATTAAGAAACTTGACGAAAGTATCGAAATTAAAGCACAAGCAAAAACACCAACATTAATTCATAAAATAATTACAGAGTAGGAGTGTTAAATATGACGACACCATTTAAAAGAGTGCATTTAATTGTCATGGATTCAGTAGGTATTGGTGAAGCACCTGATGCTGCAGCTTTTAATGATGAAGGTTCACACACATTAAAACACACGTTAGAAGGGTTTAACCAATCATTACCTAATTTAGAAAAATTAGGATTAGGTAATATTGAAGACTTACCAGTGGTCAATAAAGTTGAACAACCAGGTGCGTTTTATACTAAATTAAGTGAAGCTTCTGTCGGAAAAGATACGATGACAGGACATTGGGAAATTATGGGACTAAATATCATGCAACCATTTAAAGTTTATCCGAATGGATTTCCTGATGAATTAATTCAAGAGATTGAAGAAATGACAGGTCGAAAAGTTGTGGCAAATAAACCTGCTTCAGGTACTGCAATTATTGATGAATTAGGCGAACATCAAATGAAGACAGGAGATTTAATTGTTTATACTAGTGCAGACCCAGTACTTCAAATTGCTGCACATGAAGATATTATCCCACTTGAAGAATTGTATGATATTTGCGAAAAGGTACGTGAATTAACTAAAGATCCTAAGTACTTAATTGGCCGTGTTATTGCACGCCCATATGTAGGTGAGCCAGGAAACTTTACACGTACGTCTAATCGTCATGATTATGCGCTTAAACCATTTGGTAAAACAGTCATGAACACATTAAAAGATCATGACTATGATGTTATTGCAATTGGTAAAATTAATGACATTTATGACGGTGAAGGTGTAACAGAAGCAATAAGAACTAAAAATAATATGGATGGCATGGATCAACTGATTAATGTCGTTAAAAAAGACTTTAATGGTATCAGCTTCTTGAATTTAGTGGATTTTGATGCATTATATGGTCACCGCAGAGATAAAGATGGTTATGCACAAGCAATTAAAGATTTCGACGAACGCTTACCAGAATTAATTGATAATTTACAAGAAGATGATTTAGTTATTATTACGGCAGATCATGGTAATGATCCAATTGCAGAGGGTACTGACCATACACGAGAATATATTCCAGTGTTGATGTTTAGCCCTAAAATAGATGCATACCATGAATTATCAGGAGATACTACATTTAGTTCAATTGGTGCAACAATCGCGGATAATTTCAATGTTGAATTGCCTGAATTTGGTAAGAGTTATTTAAATGAAATGGGAGTGGAACATTAATGAAAGTATTCCGTTATTTATTAGGTTTAGCGTTTGGAACAGCTGGTGTACTTCATTTTACACATGAACGTTCATTTAGAAATATCGTTCCAGATTATTTACCATTACAAAAAACGGCTGTTTTAGTAACAGGTGTATTTGAGATTTTCTTCGGTATTATGTTGTTATTAAAACGTCCTGCTAATTGGTTAAAAAAAGGTATTAACCTATTCTTATTAGCTGTATTGCCCGCAAATGTTTACATGGCACGTAAAGAATTACCTTTAGGTGATAAACAAGTGCCAAAATGGGCGCTATATTTAAGATTACCATTACAGTTTGTATTAATTGGATTAGTAAAAAAATTATAAAATAATCAGATCAGAGAGCGGGACAAAAATTAAAATAAATTTGTTGTTCCACCCTAGCTAGCTTAGTTCGGAGATTTTCTTCATGAATATCTCTTAGCTGGGGCTCTGACAGCAAAGATGACGTGGTTTGAAAAAATGCTTGATTTAAACGCATTTTCAAATCAGTCAACTACAGCTAAAAGAAAAAGAGGCTAAGACAAAATAAAATGTCTCAGCCTCTTTTTCTTTTTAAATATTCACTTTATGAACGGGTAATATTATTTACCTTCACCATATATATCAGACCATTCATTACGTTTATCAAGAAATGCTTGCGCGATTTCTTTTGCACCTTCAAGTGAATGGCTTGCAGCCCACCCACATTGAACTTCGTTACAAGCAGGAACTTCAGTAGCACTTAACACATCATTTAATGTTTTTTCAATGATATTTAATACATCTTCATAATCATCATGATTAATAAATGACACATAAAAACCAGTTTGACAACCCATTGGACTTAAATCTACAACTTTATCAGTATGATTTCTGATGTTCTCAGCCATTAAATGTTCGAGTGAGTGTAACCCAGGCATTTCCATATGTTCTTTATTAGGTTGTTTGAAACGAATATCGTATTTTTTAATCACATCACCATTCAAACCTTCCATTGTACCAGCTAAACGCACGAAAGGTGCTACAACCTTAGTATGATCTAAATTAAAACTTTCAACGTTCATTTTAGTCATCATAAATCCTCCTATAAGCAATAAATTTAATTATTAAGTTAACGATTTGATTGTATCAATAGTTAAAGGTATTTACAATTTTCAAAATTATAGTCCCGATAGTGGATATGAAATTAAATGAATTGTGAGAAAATTTTGTAAATACATGGAAATCTAATGACAACCATCTTTAAATCCGATAAAATAGGTAATAATTATCTGATGATAAGAAATATAAACGATTGAAGATAGTAGCAAAAACGATTGTCGTAAAAATAAGGGAGTTATGATTTATGAGTAATAAACAAGAAATTTTAGATTATATAGAGAATAATAAATATGATTATGTTGAAATTAGTCATCGAATACATGAACGCCCTGAATTAGGTAATGAGGAGATCTTTGCCTCTAGAACACTGATTGATAAATTGAAAGATAATGACTTTGAAATAGAAACGGATATTGCTGGGCATGCTACAGGTTTTATAGCCACTTATGATTCTGGGCAAGAAGGTCCTACGATTGGCTATTTAGCAGAATATGATGCACTGCCGGGATTAGGTCACGCCTGTGGCCATAACATTATTGGGACTGCTAGCGTACTTGCAGGTTCAGCATTAAAACAAGTGATAAACCGCATTGGGGGAAAGGTTGTTGTGCTCGGTTGTCCAGCTGAAGAAGGCGGCGAGAATGGAAGTGCCAAAGCGTCATATGTTAAAGCTGGCATTATTGATGATATCGACATCGCTTTAATGATTCACCCTGGGAATGAAACCTATCCAACTATTGATACGCTCGCTGTAGATGTCTTAGATATAAAATTCTATGGCAAGAGTGCACATGCTTCAGAAAATGCTGATGAAGCTTTAAATGCACTTGATGCGATGATTTCATATTTTAATGGTGTAGCACAATTAAGACAACACATTAAAAAAAGTCAACGCGTACATGGCGTTATTTTAGATGGTGGCAAAGCAGCTAACATTATTCCGGACTTTACACATGCCCGATTCTATACGCGTGCAACAACACGTAAAGAATTAGATGTTTTAACTGAAAAGGTCAATCAAATTGCGAGAGGAGCAGCGATTCAAACAGGTTGTGATTATGAATTTGGACCGATACAGAATGGTGTAAATGAATTTATAAAGACACCTAAATTAGACGCGTTATTTGAGAAATATGCAAATGAAGTAGGTGAAGATGTCAGTCATGACGATTTTGGTTTTGGATCGACAGATACGGGTAATGTCAGTCATATAGTACCTACGATTCACCCTCATGTGAAAATAGGCTCTAGAAATTTAGTTGGTCATACACATAGATTTAGAGAGGCTGCAGCGAGTGTGCACGGTGATCAAGCGTTAATTCATGGTGCTAAAATCATAGCATTAATGGGATTAGAATTAATTGAAAATAAGAGAATGTTTGATGACGTAGTTCAACAGTACTCTCAAATAAAGGGGCAGTCTAGATGACAATGAACGAAAAAGAACTAAAATTAACTTTAAGTGATTTATATAATGACAATGTTGTGTATAACTCGAGACCATCATATGTTTCAAACCCTTGGCTAAAACCTGAGGAACATCAATCTAATTTCTTAACGGGTCGAGAAATGCTTATTGCAGATTCTATGCCGATGATTGTACATGAGGCAAGTATTACTGATAAATTAGTTCAATTATTTGCTCTAGTCGGAAAAAAAGTTCCAACACATACGTATCAATTTAAAAATCGTGAAACATATGAAGCATTGTTAAATCGAATTGTTCACGAAGAAGGTAAAGCGATTTATTTTCAATATATTCATAGTGATGACGTTGTACCAGATGATTGCTACGCTGTTCAGAAAGAAACATTTGTAGCATTAAACAATAAAGCGCGTATACCAGAGTGGACGAATCATAAATTTTTGCCAGATCGTGAAATTGTATCTATTAATGATTTCAAAGCGCGTATTAAAGAATGGACATTTCCATTTGTTATTAAACCTGGAGACGATTTGCCGACAGCAGGTGGATATGGTGTCATGATTTGCTATGATGAAGCGGATTTGGCTAAAGCCACACAACGTATCTTAGAAGCTAGTGATGCGACTGATAACCTAATTATTGAACAGAAAATTGAAGCGGTTAAGAACTATTGTGTGCAATTTGCTTATTCTGAAGATATTGGTGTGACCTATTTAGGTACAGCACATCAAATTACAGATAAATATGGATTTTATGCAGGTAATGAAAATGTTCATAATGTTCCACAACAAGTAATTGATGCCGGTCGAGAAATAATGGAAAATGGTGTGAAACTCGGTTTCTTTGGTGTAGCTGGTTTCGATTTACTCCTAGATAAGAATGACGACGTTTTTGCAATCGATTTAAACTTTAGACAAAATGGCTCTACAAGCATGCTATTATTACAAGAGGAACTGAATTCGACCTATCAAAAATTTTATAGCTACTTCTCTAATGGTGATAATGAGCATTTCTTTAATACTATTTTAAAATATGTTAAACAAGGCGTATTGTACCCATTGTCTTATTACGATGGAGATTGGTTTGGAAAAAACAAAGTTAATTCTCGCTTCGGTTGTATTTGGAGAGGCGAATCAAAGGAATCTATTGAGAAGATTGAACAATCTTTTTTAGCTGATCTAGAAAAGTAATCATTTATTAAATATACAATCGTAAGTCGACAAGAAGTGTATTGTTTAAAATAAATATGAGTTATGAACTAGAGTTGAGTAGGCACGCGTATTAGCCTTTTCTCAACTCTAGTTTTATTTTAGATTCAAAACAAGAATGTTTTAAATGTACTATCTTAATAACATCATTTTCGATACAGATATTTGACGGCTTAAGTATTGTCATTTACTATTTTAATTGTTACCAAAATAGAAATGGAGGGTTACGCATTGTCTTACAAGAATGAGACTTATTTTAAAGATGTGCTGATTAATGAAACGTTTTATGTTGCTAGCCAAAATAAAAAATTAATCAGAATAAATAGTAATGATCAAAATCATGTCGGTGTTTGGACTCAAGAAGGACAAGCAGAAGCGTATTTAAAGCATTCATCAATAGACTACGATCGTGTATTAACAATTGATGTGGATACATTCGTTACCTATGAATTGGATGACTTATTTGATGAAAATGATCAAGTTGTTATTAATCAAACAGCTGAAACAGAAGGACAGATTGTTAACGTTGTACAAATGACTGACGAATTAATGTCAGAATTGGATAAAATTCGCATTAAAGAATTTGTGAGGGATGTAGCCAAAGAAGACCAAGTATTCGGCTTAACGAAACAAGGTGAAAGTCACTTCATATTAATCAGTGATGATAAAGAAGAAAAACCTCAAATTATGCCTGTTTGGAGTTTAAAAAATAGAGCGCTTAAAGTTCGAGATGAAGACTTTGAAGAGTGTGAGTTAATTGAAATTGAAGGCAGCGTATTTAGTGATTGGTTAGATAAATTACGTGATAATAATCAAGCTGTTGCCATCGATTTAAAACCTGGTGTAGTTGGAACTGTTGTTTCAGCTCAAAAATTATCAAACGAATTAACGTTTTAATTTGAATTATGTAGTCATTCGTTTCTTTTAGTCTTTATATATATTTAGGTATTACATAATTGATTAATTAAATAAAATGGAAGAGGCTGGGACAAAAATAATATAATGAAGCTATTTAGCAAATTCGCAGTAGCTGACTGAACTGAGAAGGCGCTTAAATCAAGCTTTTCTCAGTT
>NZ_JAESMI010000064.1:0-11984 GCF_017893095.1 Staphylococcus sp. GDX8P80P
TTAATATTACAATTCGTCATATTAAAAAAGTTCATGTCTTCACCTCTGATGTTTGTTTAGCTATACTTTAATCCTTTTTGTAAGCGCTTAATATACTAAAAATTATTATTTTATACCAAAAAATGACATTCGTTTTTTATCTTTAAACATAGGTTTATTATTATCTTTACATTTTCATATAATTTTATGTGATACTCTGTACATATAGCTTTATAATAATTCAATTATAGAGGTTGAGAATGTGAAAAAAATTATCTTAATTATTTTTTTAAATACGTTATTATTGGTAGCATGCTCACACAATTCAGAAAAAAAGAATATACAAAATCAAGATAATAAAGATAAACAAAGCACTACATTTAAGAAAGAAATCAAAAATGGTCGAACGTATTATGACGATATTTTAATTGTTAATAAAACAACAACGCTCCCACCTGATTATAATCCTGGTGAAAATCCGAGAGCACAACGTGCATTACAACGAATGTTTGCTGATGCTGGCAAAGAGGGTGTAAATCTTTATCAGATGAGTGGTTTCAGAAGTTACCAAACACAAGTGAGTCTGTATCAGCAGTATGTTGCGCGTGATGGTGAACAAGCTGCGAATCGATATAGTGCGCGTCCTGGCACTTCTGAACATCAAAGTGGATTAAGTTATGATGTAGGTGGTATTGGATCAAATTGCAATTTACGTGAATGTTTTGGAGATACTAATGAGGGGCAATGGATTGCACGCAATGCTCATAACTATGGTTTTATTGTGCGTTATCCCAAAGGTAAAGAACAGGTAACGGGCTATCAATATGAACCATGGCATCTTCGCTACTTAGGAAAGGACACAGCTACTAAAGTAGCACAATCTGGCAAAGCCTTAGAAGAATATGTTCATTATAAAAAACGCTCAGAAAGCTAACTTATGACTCTCTGAGCGTTCTAATTACTATTCAACCTTTTTTTCTTTGACTACATTACCATTAGCATCGAGTTTTTGAAGTGTGCCATTTTTATTTCTATAGGAACCAACGATTTCTCCATCTTGATTGCGATATCGTACCGACCAATCACCATTTGAATTAAGTAACTTCACATCTTCCCACAAATAACCTGAATCTGTTAAACTAACACCTTCAAAATCTGCAATAATTTGATAAATTTGATTTCTAAGATGTAATCCTACGCCACCCAATCTCTCCAACTGTTTGTAAGAGATGCCATTCTCGTCATAACTAATGTCAGGATACTTATTATCAATATGCATTTTACTTACTAATTCTGGCAAAGCTTTGTTATGTTTATTTTTTAAATAGACATCGCTTAAATTCACTTCTCTACCATATTGCATCAATGCATTATAATCTATGATTGCGGCTTGTGTTCCGCCTAAGAATATCTTTTCATTATTCACACCGATGATTGCAGCAAAATTTCGTTTATCAGGATATACAGTGTAAAAATGCATATCTTTTGGCGCATTTGCAACAGGTTTATCATGCTTAACTAACGTAAAATCGACTAATTTATAATGATACTCCCCAGCTGGTGCTATAGCTAAATAAAATCCAGTTAAAATTTCATTTTTAGTTAATGTATATTGGTCAACATGGTCGACACAAAATGCTAAAGCTAATTTTTCCTTTTCCGAAAAGTTAGCTACTATATCTTTAGTTTTTTCTTCATTCTTCTTTTTACTTTCAAGATTATTTTGTTTTTTATTGTCTTCTGTTGTCTTAGTATCCGTTTGTTTCGAATGTGACTTAGTTTTATCTTCCTTGGACGATTCATTCGTACTACAAGCTGTTAAAATCAACATAAATGTGATGCTAAGTAATATAAATCTTTTCATAAACGAGCCCTCTAATCTAATCATTTTATATAATTTTATTATACTATATAAAAGTTATACATATAGGCGTTACTTATAATATTTTGATCCACTATATACACAAAAATCCGATAGCTTTTAAGCTACCGGATCGAAATCATTTCAATATTTTTAGACTGCCGTCATACTTATTTATTTAATTATAGTGCCTTCTTTTTCATGAATCATTTGAATAATTTCATTCTTCTCATTCATCACAGCAACTTTCGGTGCATGATCAACTAATTCACGTTCATCTAATTGAACATAAGTCATAATAATCACCACATCGTCAACTTCAACTAATCGAGATGCTGCACCATTAAGGCAAATCTTGCCACTACCTCGTTCACCAGCAATGACATAGGTTTCAAAGCGGGCACCATTATTGTTATTCACGATGGCTACCTTTTCATTCGGTAAAATATCAACTGCATCCAAGATATCTGCATCTATCGTAATACTTCCAACATAATTTAAATTTGATTCTGTTACTCGTGCTCTATGAATCTTACCATTCATCATTGTTCTAATCATAACTTACGATTCACTTCCTAAAATAATATTATCTATTAACCGTGCTTTCGAGAATTTAACAGCGAGTGATATAAAGATTTGACCTTGTATTTCTGTCGCAACTTCTAAACCGGGGTAACTGTAAATTGCAACTTCATCAATATGACCACGCGTATGTTCCGTTAAATATGCCTTAATCTCACCAACAATAATATGACTACGACGTTCCCCTTGGTTATATAACGTTTGCGCTAATGCTAAACTTTTACTTAGGTGAACAGCCTCTTGTCGCTCATCGTCAGTTAAATATACATTTCGCGAACTGCGTGCGAGTCCATCCGCTTCACGTACAATATCAACACCAACAATTTCAATTGGGTGGTTAAAATCTTCAACCATTTTTTCAACGATTGCAAGTTGTTGCGCATCCTTCTTACCAAAGTAAGCTTTATTAGGACTGACGATATTAAATAGTTTATTCACGACAGTCACAACGCCGTCGAAATGACCTGGACGTTGTGCGCCTTCTAAGACTTCCGCTAGACGTCCCACCTTCAATATTACGCTTAATTCGTCTGGATACATTTCTTCTACTGTTGGATGGAAGACGTAATCCACATGAATAGCTTCAACTAAAGCTACATCTTGATCAATTTGACGTGGATACGCATCGAAATCTTCGTTTGGCCCGAATTGTAGTGGGTTGACGAATACGCTAATCACTGTAACATCATTGTCTTCAACTGAGCGACGCATCATACTTAAATGCCCTTCATGTAAGGCGCCCATTGTAGGAACAAAACCAATGGTCTTCCCCGAACGTTTCAATTCTTGCGTAATGTGTTGCATCTCAGCTACAGTTTGAATTACTTTAGTCATTACCATTTACCTCGTCCAATATCTTTTTCTTATACGTGTGTGCTTCAGCTGGAAACGTCCCTGCCTTAACTTCCTCATCATATTGTTTGATGCCTTTAATTCCCACTGAAAAATCACCAAATTGTTTCACAAATTTAGCATAACGATCTACACCATAATTCAACATATCGTGATAAACCAATACTTGACCGTCTGTGTCTTTTCCTGCGCCGATACCAATCACTGGTATATCTAATTGGTCACTAATTAAACCAGCTAAGTCACTAGGGATTGCTTCTAATACTAAAGCAACTGCGCCTGCTTCTTGTACCGCATGTGCATCTTGAATTAATTGTTCAGCTGCATCTTTCGTACTACCTTGTAAACGATAACCCATAACACCCACGCTTTGTGGCATTAAACCTAGGTGCGCTACAATTGGTATTCCAATTTGTGTTGATTTCTTAATAAAATTAACTAAATGTGCACCTTCTGCTTTTAACGCATTCGCATTTGTTTGTTGATAAAGTGTGAGCGCATTTTTCAAATCATGTTCGTCACTCACACCAACTGCGCCAATTGGTAAATCTACTACTACAAAGGTATCATCTGCGCCTCTGCGTACCGCTTTACCGTGGTGAATCATGTCATCTAGCGTCACTTGTGTTGTCGTCTCATAACCAAGCACTGTCATTCCAAGTGAATCACCCACTAAAATCATATCTATATTTGCATCTTGTGCTTGTTTTGCGCTTGGAAAGTCATATGCCGTAATCATCGAAATTTTTGTTTTCTCTTGTTTCATTTCAACTAATTTTGCTAAATTTTTCATTTTTAAATTAACTCCTATATTAAAAGTTCGATAATAATACGTATAATTATATGTAAGAATACCTAGAAAGGAAAGTTTTAAATGCAAATTGCTGTTATTGGACCAGGTGCGGTTGGCACTACAATCGCCTATGAACTACAAACATCGTTGCCAAACGTCACACTAATTGGTCGTTCTAATAAACACATAACCATTCAACCCGCAAATCAAATGATAGAAGTATTTAATATAGATGACGTGACGTCGACCTTTGACGTTATAATCATTGCTGTCAAAACACATCAGCTTAATCATTTAATTCCAAAGTTACATCGTTTAGCCCATGACGAAACGTTATTTATTTTAGCTCAAAATGGCTACGGCCTACTATCTCGTCTTCCATTTCAACACACTTACCAAGCTGTTGTTTATATTAGTGGCCAAAAGTCGGGAAACGAAGTCGTACATTTTCGTGATTATCGCTTACATGTTCAAAAAGATGCTCAAACAATGCGCTTAAAACAGTTACTTGATCACACAAAAATTGAACTCGTACTTGAAGAACATATTGAAGACAAAATTTGGTATAAATTATTAGTTAACCTCGGCATTAATTCTATTACTGCGCTTGGTCATAATACCGCTCAAATCTTAAAAATTAAAGAAGTGGAACAATTATGTAAAAACTTATTATACGAGGGACAACACGTAGCTTTATCAGAGGGCATTACGCTTCCTGATTCATTGGTCGATGATATTATGCAGATTTATGCAGGTTATCCTGACCATATGGGTACGAGTATGTATTATGATGTGATCAATAGCCAACCGCTTGAAGTTGAAGCCATTCAAGGTTTTATCTATAGCAAGGCGAGATACTATAATCTCAATACACCTCATCTAGACACTGTTTACGCCCTTTTACTATCACATCATTCTATTGCAAAGTAAAAAGGGAATACGACGACATTTTTTAAATTCGTCGTAACCCCACTTTGCTTGTAGAATTTCTTTAAGAAATTCTCTTTGTTGGGGCCCCGAACCCCAACTTGCTTTGCTTGTAAAATCACTTCCGTGGTTTTTTGTGTTGGGCCCCGCCCGCAAGGATGACTAGAACTGAAAAAAGCTTGATTTAAGCGCATTTTCAGTTCAGTCAGCTACTGCGAATTTGCAAAATAGCATCATCATATGATTGATGTCCCAGGCTCTTTATTTCTAGTTAACTCTTACTTTGTTTTAACTTTAATGGTACTTTAATTTGTTTGTCTACAGAATCGCCTTTCATTAGGCCATTCACTACTTTAATTGCTTCTTTACCCATAAGTTCAGGTTGTTGCGCAATTGTCGCATCTAGTTTGCCATTTTTAATGGATTTCATCGCATCTTCATTACCATCAAATCCAATGACTTGAATGTCCTTACCACCAATTGCTTCTATTGCACCTAAAGCCATTTCATCATTTTGGGCAAAGATTGCTTGGATATCAGGGTGTGCTTCAAGCATGTTTTGCGTTACATTTAACCCCTCTGCTCTATCAAACTTTGCACTTTGTTTGGCGATGACTTTTAACTGCTTATCAGCAACGTCGTGGAACCCTTTACCTCTTTCTCTAGTCGCACTTGCCCCAGGTACACCTTCAAGTTCACCCACTTTGGCATTTTTACCGACTTTATCTACCAAGTAATTTCCAGCCATTTTACCACCTTCAACGTTATCTGACGCAATAAATGACGCTACATCACCTTTATCTACAGATCGGTCTAACGTAATTACCGGAATCCCTTCGTTATTAGCTGATTCTACCGCACTTGAGATTGCACTTGAATCTGTCGGATTAACAATTAAGTAATCTACTTGTTGTTGAATTAAATCTTCAATGTCATTCGTTTGTTTTGCTGAATCATCTCGTGCATCTACAACTTTGACTTTCATCCCTTGTGCTTTTGCATCTTTTTCAATGCCATTTTTAATTTTAACGAAGAATGGATTGTTTAACGTTGAAATACTTACACCAATTGTAATCTCTGATTTTTTCTTATTTGTTTTACCATTTTTATCATTTTTCAAAGGTGATTCTAAGGAACACGCTGCTAAAAATAGGACGAGTGCTAATGTAATGGCTAATAATTTCTTCATATTGTTATCCTGCTTTCTCTTATTTTTTACGGTCAATTAATACCGCAATTAAAATGACTACACCTTTAACGACTTGTTGATAGAATGAAGACACACCGAGTAAATTTAATCCATTATTTAAAACACCTATGATAAGTACACCTATAAGTGTTCCAACAATTCGTCCTTTACCACCTGTCAATGACGTACCACCAAGCACGACCGCGGCAATCGCATCTAACTCATAAGACATACCTGCTGTTGGTTGTGCAGAATTTAGACGTGATGTTAGTATTCCTCCGGCTAACGCTGACATTAATCCTGAAATACCATAAATAAAGATTTTAATTTTATTCACTTTAATACCTGAAATTTTAGCTGCTACCTCATTCCCACCAATTGCATATGTATGGCGACCGAACGTTGTTTTTTGAAGAATGATAAGTAAAATGATAAATACGATAATCATCGTTACTGCTGGTACCGGAATACCAATAAAGTAGCCTTTACCAAATAATTGGAATAAATAGCTATCACCTAAATTAGTAATTGGATTGCCGTCAGTAATGACTAGTGTTAATCCACGGAAAATCGTCATTGTCGCAAGTGTTGCAATAAATGGCGCCATATTCCCTTTCGTCACTAGTAAACCGTTGACGGCACCCAAAATAAAGCCTATCAGTACACCTATAATTAAGGCGATAATTGGATCAACACCACTTGTAATCATCAGTGCAATAAACGCAGATGATAAAGCAAGGATTGAACCTACTGATAAATCTATGCCACCAGTTAAGATAATAAATGTCATCCCAAAGGCAATCAGACCATTGATAGAAATTTGTCTTAATAAATTGAGTAAATTAGATAAATCTAAAAATGATGGATTTAAAATACTCACTACAATAATTAATAAAATTAGACCAATAAATGGAATAATCTTTTCCATGAACGATGTTTTAGCTGTTAACTGTTTCATTTAAAGTTCCCCCTGTAGCTAACGTCATAATATTTTCTTCTGTAATTTCATTTCCTGTAAGATCTCCTTTGATATTACCTTCATGCACGACCATCACTCTATCGCTCATGCCAATGACTTCTGGTAATTCAGATGAGACCATAATAATAGACACACCACGATCTGTAAGTTCATTCATAAGTTGATAAATCTCTCTCTTAGCGCCAACATCAATACCTCTTGTAGGTTCATCCAATATGATGATTTGCGCACCCGTACCAATCCACTTAGCTAATACGACTTTCTGTTGATTACCTCCTGATAATGAACCAGCTGGTAGCTTGCCTGGCGATTTAATGTTCAGTCTTTTGCGCATCGTATCAACAAATTGCTCAGAACTCTTATCGTCTACGATGCCACGTTTTGAAAAGCTAAATAACGAAGGTAACACCATATTGTCTTGAATGGAGAAGTCTAAAATTAATCCTTCTTCCTTACGATTCTCGGTTATAAAGGCAAGTCCATGTTTCATCGCTTCAATTGGGGACGTGATCGTCACTGGTTGACCTTTAATTTCAATGTCATTGTCTGCTTTATCCACACCAAATAAACTGCGCATCATTTCCGTACGTCCTGCACCCATCAAGCCACTTACACCTAGTATTTCACCTTTTCTAAGATAAAATGATTGATTCTCAATATGATGTAGCGGATTATTGAGACGTTTTACATTTAAGATCATATCTTGTGGTTCATACGTTCTATGTGGAAATTGTTCATCTAATTCGCGTCCTACCATTGCTTTTACAATTTGGTTGTACGTTAGATGACGTGTTTCATCGTACATCACAGAAACGCCATCACGCATGACTGTTATTTCATCTGAAATCTCAAATATTTCAGCCATTCTATGCGAAATGTAAACAAAGGCAACACCTTTTGCTTTTAAATTATGAATCATATCGAATAGACGTCGGATTTCTTTGTCTGTTAGGGTAGCTGTCGGTTCATCCATAATAATGATTTGTGCTTTCGTCATCATCGCTTTAGCGATTTCTATCATTTGTTGCTCACCAATCGAGCAATCTTTAACTACTTTATTTAACGGAATGTAGAAATCTAATTCTTTAAATACTTGTTCCGCCTGTTGTTTCATTGCTTTTGTATTGAGTATGCCCATTTTGTTGCGGATTTCTTTTCCTACAAACAAATTATCGAGTACTGTTAATTCTGGATATAAATTCAATTCTTGGTGTATAAAGGTTAATCCTTTTTCTTCCGCTTCTTTAGGATTGCTATATTCTATTTCAACATCAGAATACGTCATGACACCTTGATCTTTCTTATGAATACCTACTAAAATTTTCATTAGTGTCGATTTTCCAGCCCCATTTTCTCCCATTAAGGCATGGACGGTACCTGGTTTCAAAGTAAAATCAACACCCTTAAGCACCTCGTTATCACCAAAGGCTTTATGAATATTAGTCATTTGAATCATTAATCTCACCCCTTAAAATATGACACCACTTTGAAGTATGATGTTTGCATATGGTGTTGCTTCACCTGTACGTATAATCGCTTTCGCATCCTTCGTTAATGCTTTAAACGTTTCATGATCGACTTGTGTTATGTCTGAAAAGTCGTGTGTCACTTGCTTATAAATAGGTGCATTGTTTACTTCCATTTCCTCGGCTATCGTAATATGTTCAATTTCCATGTGTTGCTTAAGGACGTCATAAACGTCTAGGAAACTAGGCTTCCCTAACGTTAGTGCTAGGTCAATCTTCTTAACATCTTTAGGCACTGGTAGCCCACAATCGCCGATTACAATTTGATCTGTATGTCCTAAGTCGCTAAGTACCTTTGAAATTTCGCTGTTTAATATGCCTGTTTTATACATCGAATTCACCTTCTATTTCTGAAAAGGTCGGCATACCACCTTGAGCGCCCATACCTGTTACTGAGTGACTTGCTGCTAAATTCGCAAGTGTAAGGGCCTGTGCGATGGAATATCCCTTTTGTAATCCTACTGCGAAAGCACCATTAAATGTATCTCCGGCACCTGTGGTATCTTTAACTTCTCGCTTAAATCCTGCGATATGAACCTTTTTAGTGCCGTTATGATACATAGCACCTTTATCCCCTAATGTAATAATCAGTTTGTTAGGATAATATGCTAACGCTTCATCAATGTTAGTCTGGAACATTGCGTTACTCTCTGTTTCATTAGGTGTAATATATGTCGCTTTATCAATGACTTCTGCTTCTACTTCTCGGAATGGTGCCGGGTTAAGAATTGAGATTAAATCATGATCATCACAATAAGTTATGACGTCTTTAACTGTTTCGGCAGGAATTTCTTGTTGAATTAATACAATGTCACCTGCTTGCGCTTGATTTAATGCTTCCAATGCATACGCTGAAGTCACATAGTTATTGGCTGAAGGCACCACAATAATGCTATTGTCATTGTCTGATAATGTAATATGTGCTGTCCCTGATGCTGAATGTGTAACGGGTTTCAGAAATGTCGTTAAAACATGGTTATCTTCTAAATTTGTGAAAATTTGATTGCCAAAATCGTCATCTCCAATGCGTCCTACCATATACACATCATCACCAAGTCTGGCAGCTGCTACGGCTTGGTTCGCACCTTTGCCTCCAGGTGTCGTAAAGAATGACTCACCTAGTACGGTTTCACCTTTACTTGGTACTCTATTCGTAGAAACGACTAAATCAATAGATAAACTTCCAACTACATAAATACTTGTCATTTTGTCTTCCTCCTTGTAGATTCTCTATAAATTAAATCAACATCTAATACTACTTTCATTGTGATGTCATTATGTTCTAATTGTTGAATCAAACCTAATGCAGCTTGCTTACCAATGTCATAAGCAGGTTGTTTAATTGTTGTGAGACTTGGATAAAATAGCTTGGCTAACGGGATATCATCATACCCAATGACTTGTACGTCATCTGGAATAGTAATATGTAAATCATGTAACCATTTCATCATTTTCAGTGCTGATACATCATTGCTACATATCACACTATCGATATCATTGTGCTTAATGTAACGCTGCAATTTATCCATTGTGATATCACGCTCATCTTCAATCCATAATTGAATGCCCTGACTTTCTAACGTCGTTCTTGCACCGTTGAATCGTTCTTCAAACGAGCGATAATTTAGGTCTTGATGTAGCACTAATACACGTTGCGCATTGCCTTCTATGATTGCCTCAGCTTGTAATTGACCACCTTTATAATGATCTGCTTCGATACATTGTTGATTATCTGTAACGCGGTCAATGAGAACATAGGGTAATTGATAGGAGTTGAATTGATCAAAAGCAAATTGCGTCGATAATTGTGAAGCAATGACGCCACTGCAATTATTCACTTTAAATGTGGTTAAATAGTTAAGTTCTTTATGTTCTTGCATTTCACCATTACCAATCATGACATGATACCCTTTTTGAATTGCAGTATCCTCAACACCTTTAGCAACAATTGTGAAAAATGGATTACTCATATCTGGTAAAAGCAGTCCAATCGTTTTAGATTTCTTTGTGAATAAGGTTCTTGCAGTTTCATTTGGATAATAATCTAGGTCTTTGATGACTTGTTCAATTCTTTTACGTGTTGCTTCTTTAACATAACCACTTTTATTAATCACTCTTGAAACTGTGGCTACTGAAACATTTGCTTGTTTAGCCACTTCTTTAATCGTTCTCACTTTGCCACTCCTTTATTGTGTAACCGCTTACACAAAAATTTATCACTTTTTTCTTTTAAATGCAATATTAAATAAAACATTTATAGATTATTACTTTTGTAAATGTACGCTATCTTATTATTTATGTTTATTGATATATCGCTACTTTTTAAATTTGGAATTATACACATTACAAAAATAATATGATACTATATAGTTAATTTTCAAAGTAAATACAGAATTGATGCAAAGGGGACCCAATTCTTGGATAAATCAACTCGTATACTAAATATTTTAACTTTGCTTCTTAAAGGTTATGTTGTTACGCAACAAGACTTAAATCAATTCACTGATGTAAGTAAAAAATCAATTCAACGTGATATTAATACGATTAACACTTTCTTTTATGAAAATGAGTTTTGGAATCCTAGTAATACTAGAGTCGTTTATAATCATCAATTGGCAGGATACGAACTCAAGCAGGATACTCAAAGTAAACACAGTTTGGGCATTCTGAGTCTGCTCATTAAACTTCAAAGCTTAACGCCTATATTGCATCACGATATTCATAAATTTTTACTTAGTTCAATTACTTCAATGAAAGTTTCAGATAAACATGTTTTAATGAGTACGTTACATCAATTTAAAATCAGACAAGAATTATTGCCTGGGAAACATCTCATGCTCCTGCAAAAAGCAATTGTGAATAAAGAAATTGTTCGCATTGAACTTCAAGATAAAAAGATAGTGGTTAAACCATTATCTATCTTGTATATGCATTATGACTATTGGTTTACATATGAGGAAGACCATGAGATTGAAACGATTCTTCTTCGAGATATTCTGTCTGTTAAGATTTTAAATTTAAAATTTAAGAAAGATGGCACTTGTAATCCTGTGTTATTCCAAATTCACACACACTTTTGGAACCAATTCCAACAACAGTTTTCAATTAAGGAAGTTGTTGAACGAAGTGAGGATTATATCACGGTATGGGTGAATTGTACGCGTTTCGATGCGTATTATATTGCCTATCAGTTAGCGCCACATGCTAAGATTCTGAAACCACAATCATATATTGATAGTTTTGTAGAAAGATTAGATGAGATTAAAGGTATTTATAAATGTTGAGTTGTCAATTTA
>NZ_JAESMI010000065.1:0-6883 GCF_017893095.1 Staphylococcus sp. GDX8P80P
GAACTTTATGTCCCGGACTCACTCCCAGCTTGCTTTGCTTGTAGAATTTCCTAGTGAAATCCTCTTTGTTGGGGCCCCTGACTAGAACTGAGAAAAGGTTGATTTAAGCGCCTTCTCAGTTCAGTCAGCTACTGCGAATTTGCTAAATAGCATTATTATATTATTTATATCCCAGACTGTTTTTATGATTTATTTATATCTAATAAGGCATACTGTTGAATCAACTTCTTATGTTGAGGATATAAATGCATTAATGTCTCTTGTGTAAACAATTCAAAGTGATTAAATTCAAATGCTGGTTGACACATACAACCTACCAAACTGTATCCTTCTCTGTCTATTAAACTTGAAGCAAAAATTGTATCTTTAGGTACCTTATACTGAAGTACTTGTCCTTCTTCAATTGCAAGTCCTAATTGAACACTTTCATAGTCGCCATCAGGTGTAATCATATGAATCGTTAATGATTCACCTGCATGGTAGTACCATACTTCATCTGCGTCGATCCGATGAAAATGAGAAATATCACCTGTCTTCAGTAAGAAATAAATACTACTAAAAGGCGCACGTTGTGTTTCGTCCGTTGATTCTCGAATGGTTTCCTTGAAATAACCACCTTCTGGATGAGGCGTAAGATCAAGTTGTTTAATCCAATCATCTGCGTGTTTTTTCATTATTTTAAGTCCACATTGTGGAAGACATTTTGAACATCTTCAAGATCTTCGAGTGCATCAATTAATTTCTCAAATGTTGCTTGGTCATCTTCCGATAATTCAATATCAGTTTGTGGTAACATTTCGAATTCAGCAACTTTAAAATCTTCTACGCCTGTTTCACGTAACGCATCTTGAACTTGAGCAAATTGGTCCGGTTCCGCATAGACAATTGTAAGATCTCCATCTTCAATAACATCTCTAACATCGACATCTTGTTCCATTAATGCCTCTAAAACGTCATCTGCTGACTTACCTTCAATTCCGAATGTCGCAGTATGATCAAACATATAAGCAACTGAACCTGATACGCCCATATTACCGCCATTTTTACCGAAAGCTGCTCTAACATCTGAAGCCGTACGGTTTACATTATTTGTTAAGGCATCTACGATAAGCATTGAACCACTTGGTCCGAACCCTTCATAACGTAAGTGGTCGAAATTTTCATCACCAGCACCTTTAGCTTTGTCTATAGCTCTATCAATAATATGATTTGGTACTGAATAAGTCTTAGCTCTCTCAAGTACTAATCTCAACGCTTGATTAGATTCAGGATCTGGCTCACCAGATTTAGCTGCTACATAAATTTCTTTACCAAATTTTGCATATATTCTACTTGTATTTTTATCTTTTTGGGCCTTTTTTTCTTTAATATTGTTCCATTTACGTCCCATAATGTCATCTCGCTTTCATACTCAATAATCCTTATTATATAGCATTAACAAAGCATTGTCTAAAATGGAATCAATTTTATGATGAATCAAATTAAAAGAAAAAATACTGACAAAACGACTTTGTCAGCACTCTTTATTTAACATATTAAATTAAATATCTAAAAATTCTTCAACATCATTGAATAAAGCATCGAAATTTTTAATATTTTTTTCATCCATGTAGATAAAAATTTTTCTTTCATCTTCAGTGGATCGAACCTTACTTAATCTTTCCTTTTCTATAAGTCGTCGAATTGATACTAACAATTTGGTTCTACTTAACTCCAACTCACTAATTGCTATTTTTAGAAACTTTTGCATTAACATTTGATCATTAGCAATATATTCATGAGCAAGTTTTAGTAAAGCTAAATCATTTAATGTCAACTTATATTGTTTATCTATATACTCTGACAATGCTTTATACTGTTTATAGAATTCTAGCAATTTATTTAATTTGTCATTATTCAATGCTTCTTGCACCTCCAAATATAAGCAGACAACTTAATTACTATTATCCTTTATATTTGTAAGTATGTCCTATAACTTTGTTTAGAAATTTTTGTCTAATTTACTAACAAAGTTAAATATAGTTGTGTAAAACATTATTTATTATTTCGTGACTCTTTTAGAATCTTAACGACGTATAAAGCATTGTAATTGAGGTTAATTTGAAGTGGTTCTTTTTTGAAATTGTGTTCTACTAATTTTAATGTAGGATGAATGTGATAATCCATTTTTCTTAAAAAACGTTTCGACCATTTATATTTTTTCCTAATATGCTTTGAAATAAGATGATTAATATTGCCGTTGTAGTCATCAATGAGCTGAATCTTAACTAAATACGTATCCTTTAACGCGTCATCGTTAAAATCAATAAACACGTCTGTTTGGTCATAATTGACTTGCAATGATTCATTCTCTAACACGCGCCAATCATAGATGAAAATCGTATAGTGCGCTTCATCATCAATTAAGATGTAGTTTTCATTAAATAATTTAGGTTTCGTACTAATTTCAAGCAACTGATCCACTATTGTGCCTAAAATGGATTTAAATCCATTTTCGTCGAATATGTGCAGCGCATTAAATTGTCTATTATGATGCTTGAAATCGAAGCCAATGCCATTAAAGTAAGAAGCTGTTCTTACAAATGTTTCTATTAATAAAGGTGCGCTATTATTCAAATCATTATATTTACTATTTAAAAATTTATGATTTTCAAAATTTAAAAATATTATCTTCTGATTCTCTAAATCAATTTGTTTTAGAATTTGTCGGATATTTTGATAGCGTACTATATTTTTAACTAATAAGTGCTCATTTTGTTCAATTAGATATGGCATTTTCAGTTGTGCATTATCAATATATAAAAATTTAAAATTAATACGTTTGATTTGTGATTCTAGCGTTTTAAACAAGACTGGGTCATTTAACAATTTACTTATTTCTAAACCGAATGAAAATTGTTGGGTCTTATGCTGTATCTTTAAAATGACGCGATAGATAGATTTTAAATTTAACTCCTCTAAATCAAATACAAGCTCTAATTTATGATTACCAGTCGTAGGCAGTTGATGTTCTCTGAAGTAGTCTGCTACGTCCTCATAATTTGACTCTAAAAAATCTGTTAACCCTAAATCTTCTAATCTAAAGACCACATTTAACCCATTACGAATAATATATTCAAATAAGCGTTGTCTCTCATTCTTAGTCATTTGATCTTTAATATCACGCATATCTACATTAAGGTAAAACTTCAATGTTGTTTTGCCAAAAGACAATGGTCGCGCAAAATCTTGAAGAAAAAGTAACCTGATTTCTTCAATTGTATTAACTTGAATGACTAAATAATATGGATTGACAACCGAACCAACCGTTGAATCTGCATAAATTTTATATTCATCATGTTGGTTATAATATTGTTGCTTCGTTTTAATCAAATGTCGTATATCCTTCAAGCTAGTATCATTCAATGATTCATAATCCATGTAAATTGTTTTGTTGAATTTATCACAGTATCGGTATTCATTAGGAGTCATGCCGACATGGTTTTTAAAGGATTTTGAATAACTTGAGGCATTACTAAAACCTACTTTTTCACTTATGAGACTGATTGTATTTTCCGTAGTTAACAACCATTCAAATGAATTTGCAATTTTCAGAGTATCGACATAGGTTTTAAAGCCCATATTTAACAATTGGTTAAATTGTGCTGAAAGATTGGATTTAGAAGTGAATAATTGTGATGCAATACCAGTTAATGTTATTTTCTTATTAATATTTTGATTAATATATTCTAGTACATCGCTTAACTCTCCGTAATAAGAAAAGTTATATTGATGATTAGCAATCATCTTTTCAATTGCCCCTTCTTTCCCAATAATATCGACAATAGAAGTGATGTGTGTCGTATCATCAGAAATGGCGTCAACATTTAAAGCGTTTAGTGCTATATGTAGTAACAAACGTTTGATTGCGCTGGTTGATTTTACTAAATTAGTCGAATATTTATAATTAAAAAATTCAAAACCTCGATCTCTAAACCAGTCACTAGTGATGTATAGCATCAGTGTTTTTTTATTTTCTATAATTGAAAAAATATCTGTGTTATTGATGACGTAAATATCATTTTCGACGCTAACAGTTTTAGTAAAGTGCTGAAGTTTAAGTTGACCTTCAATTGGAAACAACAGAATAATACCGTCTTGGCAACGTGTCATTTTGTATTCATGTTTAGTCAATATATGAACATAGGTATTAGCCATTGATTAACCTCTTTCTTATTCATGATCGTCTTTCTAAATGTTGTACTATTTCTTCTTTTGGTATCTTAGCACTATCACAGTGATTAAATGTAAATTTATCACAACATGATAAACAAATCAAAAATACATTTTTTATAAATTAATTACTTTTTATTATTTATTTAAATTATGAATTTGATAAAAAAGATGCCTCGTTATTGCTCAATAATTCAATCAAGTATTTAGTAATGCGACCAATCATACAATTACTAAACAAATTAAAATCATTAAATACAATACGAAGACATCTCAAATGTATAGTTTCTCATTATATGTGTTTTTATTTAATTTTTAAAGCGATTTGCAAGTCTTAATACATCTTTTATAATATTTAATAAATTGATAAATAGATTAAAACCCATTTCCCTCGGTGAGAAATTCCCTTGTTTCATACGATTGAAATCATACAAGGTATACAGTAAGAATAATATTAAACCTACCACTGTGATAACGGTATGATATATCGGATTATTGATGAACATACCAATTAATCCAGCAATAATTAACGCAATTAATGCGACAAATAAATATTTACCAATACTTGAGGCATCATTGATTATAAAATAGCCCAAAATACCGAAAACAATGAACGCTCCAATTGCCAATAGGACATTTTTATAAAAGACCTCTGGCCCTAAATTTTGCATATAAGTTGTAAACGTAGCGTATGATAAAAGACCCACAAGTATGGCGTAAATATGCGAAATGATCAATCCATATTTACGTGCCCGTTGAATAAATAATGTTGCTAATATTAATACAAATAGTGCTATGGATAAAGGACGTCTCCATTCCATAGGTAAATACTGTCCAAAGTAACATCCAATTCCAAATATAATCCAATAATACATAAAATAGAGCCATACTTTACCATAAGCATGTGATTGATCTTTCTCTTGATGCTTCCGATTCACATGTTGTGCATTATTGTACGTCTGAGACATATTTTAAATCTCTCCTTATTAACTATCCCTTTTTCAATTCGATTGTATCGCATTCTAATTACTTTTCAAAAATAAATCATTTACGATTGATATGTTTTCTACAATTACATTACTAATAATCATTAATTTAAGTACAAAAAATATACGTTACAATTAAGTTTAATACAACCTTAAAGCCTGCTGTTAAGCCATTTTGAGCTAAATTTACTTAAATTAGTTGTTCTAACATCTCATCAAAATATTACAATTTACTTAATTTTAAAAATGAAATCAATGAGCAAATGTTAGCTGAATCCTATCATATCAACGGATTGGACGGTTTTACACAATCAATGACAAATATTAACAATGTTACAAGATAATAACAACGCCCACAGTGTGTCACATTTTTGATAGTATGAATACGTGATATATGTGAATGAATATATAAGGTAATGAATAGTTTAGGAATAAATTAATTAAAAATATAATGAATTTTCTCAAGGAGGACATTTAGTTGAAAAAGTTAGCAGTCGCAGCTTCTGTCGCAACCGGAGCAGTTGCAGTATTATCAAACCATAATGCTGAAGCATCAACACAACATACTGTAAAATCCGGCGAGTCGCTATGGAGCATCGCTAGTAAATATAATACATCTGTAGATAGTATTAAGAAGAGTAACAACCTTTCTAACAATATGATTTTCCCTGGCCAAGTTATTACTATTGGGGGCAGCAGTAATAGCGCTAATAATGCCAGTTCAAACGCAACAACTTCTTCATCATATTACACAGTAAAATCTGGCGATTCTTTATATGCAATTGCTAGTAAGAATGGTGTATCGGTCAATGCATTAATGAAGGCCAATAACTTATCAGGTTATTTAATAACACCAAATCAACAATTAAAAATACCAAATGGTTCAGCAAATACACCTACTGAAACAAATCCGAATACAACGAATAACGGTGGCGGAAATGGCGGTTATGCTAGCCCATCATTCAATCACCAAAACTTATATACTGCTGGTCAATGTACATGGTATGTATTCGACCGTCGTGCGCAAGCCGGTAAATCAATTAGTACCTATTGGTCTGATGCTAAATATTGGGCAGGCAACGCAGCAGCAGATGGTTACACAGTAGATCATAATGCAACTGTTGGTTCAATTATGCAATCAACTACAGGCTACTATGGACATGTGGCTTATGTTGAACGTGTTAATGCAGATGGTAGCATCTTAATTTCAGAAATGAATTATGCTAATGGTCCATATAACACAAATAC
Source organism: Staphylococcus sp. GDX8P80P (assembly GCF_017893095.1). Taxonomy (NCBI): domain Bacteria; kingdom Bacillati; phylum Bacillota; class Bacilli; order Caryophanales; family Staphylococcaceae; genus Staphylococcus; species Staphylococcus sp. GDX8P80P. The sequence goes on from NZ_JAESMI010000065.1 coordinate 6,447, forward strand.
AAGAACAATTCCTGCATCTGTAGTTTCAAGCTACAATTTCATTCACTAAATAATATAATAATGCTATCTTGTGGATGGTCACCCTATCAAAGAGAACTTCATCAAGAAATTCTACAAGCCAAGTAAGCTAGGAGTGGAACAGCGTTTTAAAATTCTGTTCCACTCCTTTTGTGTTCTATAAAAAATACATGGCAACAGCACACCACTGTATTAATTTGATTTGACTACCTATAACTGTTATTTAGGTTTGATATCCTATCAAAATAGCCACATGCTTAGATTGTCATTACTAACTTAATTCATCTAAATGATTTAGCATATAAGTAAGACACTTTAAAATGAACATTCAGTTAAGCAATACTTTAAAGAATGTCTTTATAACCAAATCCCCCTCCCCATCTCAGGACGTACATAAAAAGGCTTTACGTCAAATCGGA